>JAUIEH010000480.1 GCA_030428405.1 Alphaproteobacteria bacterium | reverse complement strand
CTGCCGCCAGAATTCAGGGATTTTTTCGAGCGCTTCGGCGGCGCGCCTGACGCCGAGCCGCGCGATTACACCGCACTGGGCTCCGGCTTTATCGTGTCGCCAGAAGGCCATGTCGTCACAAATTTCCATGTCGTCGACGGCGCCACCGAAGTGACGGTCTCGCTTGCTGATGGCGAAGAATTTGAAGCAACCGTGCTGGGTTCGGATGAATCGACCGACCTCGCCGTTTTGCGGATCGAGCGCGAAACGCCGTTCCCGTATGTGGCGTTCGAAGAAGAGCTGAATATCCGCGTCGGCGACTGGGTCGTCGCCGTCGGCAATCCCTTCGGTCTCGGAAACACCGCGACCGCTGGCATTGTTTCAGCGACGGGCCGCGAAATCGGCGGCCGCTATAACTCGTTCCTGCAAATCGATGCGCCGATCAATCGCGGCAATTCCGGCGGACCTGCCTTTGACCTCAACGGCAATGTCGTGGGCGTGAACTCGCAGATCTTTTCGCCCTCAGGCGGCAATATCGGCATCGGCTTCGCCATTCCGTCGCCCGTCGCCTCGCGCGTTGTCGATACCTTGATCGAGCATGGTCGCGTCGTGCGCGGCTGGCTCGGCGTGACCATTCAGCCGGTAACGGCCGACATCGCCGCCGGCCTCGGCCTGGAAGAAGACCGTGGCGCCATTGTCAACGCTGTCGTCGCGGGCAGCCCCGCTGCTGAAGCGGGCTTCCGCGTCGGCGATGTCGTTCTGCGTCTCGGCGACGCCGAGATCGAAGACGCCGTCGACCTTACGCGCCGCGTCGGCGCGCTGACGGTCGGCGACCGCGTCAGCTTCTCGATCCTGCGTGAGGGCGAGCCCATGCAGGTCGCAGTCCTGATCGGCGAACGTCCGTCTGAGGATGAGCTTAATTCCGCTGAAAGCGTGACCACGCCTGACGCCGAGGCCGAAGTCGAAGAGCATGGCGTTGTCGGCCCCTTCGGCATGACCTTGCGTCCCTTTGAGGACGGCGAGGGCGAAGGCCTCGGGCTTGCCGCCGGCGAAGTCGGCATGATCGTGGAAGGCGTTGAGCCGCGCAGCGAAGCTGCGGAGGAAGGCGTGCGCGAAGGCGAGGCCATCCTTCAGGTCGGCGGCGCAACGATCGCCAGTGTTGATGATTTCAACCGTGCGCTGAATGCAGCGCAGTCGGCCGGCCGCGAAGCGGTCTTGCTTACTGTGTTTGACGGCCGCAATCGGCGGTTCGTCGCATTGCGTTTTGAAGATGAACGAGGCGCAGAACGATAAGCGCCCGCGGGACCGGCTGCGTACGCGCGGCCGGTCCGATTTGCTAGGGGGAGGCTGCCCGGATGCGGCTGCTGATAATCGAGGACGACGCGGTCGCCGCGAACTATCTGAAAAAAGGGCTCGCTGAGTCCGGTCACGTGGTCGACCATGCGGCCGATGGCGAAATCGGTCTCGACATGGCGCGCTCGGCCGAGTTCGACGTGCTCATCGTCGACCGCATGCTGCCTAAGCTTGACGGGCTGAGCGTCATCGAGCAATTGCGCGGTGAAGACGACCGCACGCCGGTTCTCGTCCTGTCGGCGCTCGCTGAAGTCGACGACCGCGTGGAAGGCCTCAAGGCCGGCGGCGACGACTATGTCACCAAGCCCTACGCCTTCGCCGAACTGCTCGCGCGGGTGGAGGCGCTGGCGCGGCGTCGCGATCCTGAAGCGGCGAAGACCAAGCTCGTCGTCGGCGATCTCGAAATGGACCTTTTGGCGCGCACCGTCACACGCGCGGGCGAGCAAATCTTGCTGCAGCCGCGCGAGTTCCGTCTGCTCGAATTTCTGATGAAGCACGCCGGCCAGGTCGTCACTCGCACCATGCTGCTTGAGAAGGTGTGGGACTACCATTTCGATCCGCAGACAAATGTCATCGACGTTCATGTCTCCCGGCTGCGCGCCAAGATCGACAAGAACTTTGAGAATCCACTGCTTCACACGGTGCGCGGGGCGGGTTATCGCCTGCAGGCATGACGCCGCGACTGCCGAGCTATCTTCGCGCCACAAGCTTCAGGCTTACAACGCTTGCTGCTGCGCTGTTCGCAGCGTTCGCGGTCATGTTGTTGGCCTATATCTATGGGGCGACAGCGGCGGCGCTTTCGCGCCAGTCCGATCGCGCGGTGTCCGCTGAAATTGAAGAGCTGTCGCGGCTCTATTCAGCTTCCGGACTGAGCGCGCTGAACCGCGCCGTCATTCAGCGCAGCCTGTCGTCCAGCGAATTTCTCTACCTCCTCGTATACGAAACGGGGCGGCGGGTGTCGGGCAATCTCGACACGCTGCCCGATGGCCTCGGCCGCGATGGCGACGTCGCGCGTTTCGAATATCAGCGCCCGAATGATCGCGGCGACATCGAGCTGCGCCGCG
>JAUIEH010000479.1 GCA_030428405.1 Alphaproteobacteria bacterium | reverse complement strand
CGTCGCCGGCGGGCTGCAGTTTCTCGGGCCGCCCGAGGGGCTTTCTCCCGGCGGCTGGGTCGTGGCCTCGACCGCGCTCCTGATGGCGATCTGGTGGGCGACGGAAGCCATCCCGATTCCGGCGACTTCACTCTTGCCGCTGGTCGTGTTTCCCGCCACCGGCGTGCTCAGCGTCAATGCGGCGGGCGCGCCTTATCTCTCCGCCATCGTCGTTTTGTTGCTGGGCGGGTTCGTGGTCGCGCTCGCGCTGGAGCGCTGGAACCTGCATGAGCGCATTGCGCTGAACATCGTCGCGCGCGCGGGCGGCAAGCCGCGCCTTTTGATCCTGGGCTTCATGATCGCGGCGGCCTTGTTGTCGATGTGGATCTCCAACACCGCCACGACTTTGATGATGATCCCGATCGCCATGTCGGTCGCGCGCGCTGAAGCAGGCGATGAGGGCATGCGCGCGCCGTTCGTGATCGCGCTTTTGCTGGGCGTGGCCTATGCGGCTTCCGTCGGCGGCGTCGCCACCCCGGTCGGCACGCCGACCAATCTCATCGCCATTGGCTGGCTGGAGCAGAACACCGACCGGCTGATCAGCTTCCCGCAATGGATGGCGCTGGGCGTGCCGTCGGCCGCGCTCATCATTCCGGCGGTCTGGTTCGTGCTGACGCGCTGGGCGTTTCGCGTCGATGCAACCGCGCCGGCGAGCGCGGCCCAGGTCGAAGTGCGCGCGCGTTTATCCGCGCTCGGACGCATCACGACGCCGGAACTGCGCGTCGCTCTGGTCTTCAGCGCGGTCGCGGCGGCCTGGATCGTGCGCCAGCCCGCCGTGCAGATGTCGGGCATCGAGCACCTCATCGCGATCAACGGCTCGCAGATCGACGCCATGATCGCCATCACCGGCGCGCTCGTCTTGTTCATGATGCCGGCAGGCGGCCGGAAGGGGCGCGGACATCGCCTGATGGACTGGGATACGGCGGTGAAAATGCCCTGGGGCGTGTTGTTATTGTTCGGGGGCGGATTAAGTCTCGCGGCCGCCATGCGCGCAACGGGGCTTGCGGAATGGCTTGGCGGGCAGATGTCGTTCGTGGCGCAATGGCCGCCTTTGCTTGTCGTCGTCGCGTTCGTCGCCGCCATCATCTTCCTGACTGAGCTGACATCGAATGTCGCCACCGTGACCGCCTTCATGCCGGTGCTCGGCGCGATCGCGATCGAGGGCGGCTTTGATCCTTTGATGCTGGCCGCTCCCGCCGCGATTGCCGGCTCATGCGCCTTCATGCTGCCCGTGGCGACGGCGCCCAACGCCATCGTTTACGCCTCCGGTCATGTCCGCATGGGTGACATGATCAAAGCCGGCTTCCGCATCAATCTCATCAGCATCGTGCTCATCACGCTGAGCGCGGGGCTCCTGGCGCAGGTGGTGTTTTAAGGCGCCGGCAGGGGCCGCTCTTCAGTCCACGCCGTAATCCTTCGCCAGTGCTGCGCAGCGCGCGGCGATGAGGCCGACGAGCCGGTCGAGCATGTCGCTGTTCAGACCATCATCGCGGCAGGCGGCGGCGACCTCTGAGGCTGCGTCCGGCATGCGGTCGATGAGGCCGCTTATGCCGGCGAGCGCGGTCTCCGCGTCATGACCGCAGGCCTCGGCCTCGCGCGTCCAGTCATCCGGCGTGATGCGGTCATAGCGATATTCGCCGTTTACGCTCATGGCGAGCTTGCGGTCCTTGTGGCGGTCCTCATACGGAAGGGCGCTGATGACGTCATAGAGCGGCGCCAGCCTGAACGCGCCCTGAGGCAAATGAAGGATGCTGTAATTCTTGGCGTGGGCGTCCGTGCCGGCGATAAGGAAATTGAACGCGCAGGCGTTGAAGAACGACGCGCGGTCGTCGCGCGCATTGGATGAAGCGGCCAGCACGCCCATGACATCGGCCATGCCGGGTCCGCCTTCGGCCTGGTACTTATTCGTCGGATGCACGCCGAGCGCCTGGCAGAAATCTTCCTGATGTATGCGGATGACGGCGCCGCCCGCGTCGGTGAGCTTGAGCCGCTTCTTGCCCGCAAGCCGCATCCGGTCGAAACGCTCAACCACGATGCAGGGCGTTTCGCCCAGCCGGATGACGGCTGAGCGCGCGGCGCGCAGACCGAGCGCGCTGGCGAGGCGCAGGCAGAAATGCTCGTTCTCCACCTGCGCATCGAGGTCGGGAATGGTCGGTTTGAGAATATGGGTCGAGGGCGTGCGCCCGCGCGGCTCGTAGAATCTGTCGTTCGTCCAGTTGAGCGCTTTTTTCGGCTGCGCGCCGGCGAGCGAAAACTTCCCGCCATGCTCCGTAATCTGCGTAAGGCCGGGAGAGCGCTGCAGGCGCGCGACGAAATCTCTCAGCGCGGCCGCGCTCACCTGCGTCACGCCCTCGCGCGAT
>JAUIEH010000478.1 GCA_030428405.1 Alphaproteobacteria bacterium | reverse complement strand
GCGGGCGGCCTGCTCCGCCTGTTTCTGCGCCGCCCGCGGCGTCTGCGCGCTGCGCGGCGGCGTAATCGGCCGCCAAAGTGGGAGCCAATGGCGCGCGCGCGACATGGCTTTCCGCCCGTCCCCGGCTACAGGCGGCCACGGACAAGGCGACGCCTGCGAGAATCGCGATTTGACGAATCCGCTTCATGCGCCCACTTAGCGCGCGCTGCGCGTTAAACCGCGGTTAACGCGCGCCCGCTTCACCAGACGGCGAACACCGCGCAGGACATTCCGCAATGCCTCAGCCCAACCCGCTCGACGCCGCCCGCACCGTTGAAGAGCTCCGCGCCAGGGTCGCCGCCTGGCGCAAGGAGGGCCTGCGCATTGGCTTCGTGCCGACCATGGGCGCGCTGCATGAGGGCCATTTATCGCTCGTCCGCCTCGCGGCGGAGCGCGCCGACAAGGTCGTCGCCAGCGTGTTCGTCAATCCGACGCAGTTCGCGCCCGGCGAGGATTTTGAGAGCTATCCGCGCAACGAAGCCCGCGATGCGGGGCTCTTGCAGCAAACCGGCTGCGACCTCCTCTACGCGCCAGAACGCGATGAAATGTATGCGCCCGGCTTCGCCACCACTGTCACGCTGAGCGGTCCCGCAGAGGGGCTGGAAACCGATCGGCGCCCGCATTTCTTCAACGGCGTGGCCACCGTCGTCTCCAAGCTGCTCAATCAGGTCAGACCCGACATCGCCGTTTTCGGCGAGAAAGACTATCAGCAGCTTTTGGTCATTCGCCGTCTCGTGGTCGACCTTGATCTTGACGTCGACATTATCGGCGGCGCGACGCTGCGCGAGGAGGACGGCCTCGCCAAGTCTTCGCGCAACGCCTATCTCGACGCCGATCAGCGCGAAGTCGCAGGCGCGCTCAACCGCATCCTGCACACCGTGTGCGACGAGCTGCGCGCCGGAGAAGCGCCGCCCCGCGCCGAACAACGCGCGCGCGATGCGCTTTTGCGCGCGGGCTTCGACGGCGTGGACTATGTGGCGGCGCGCGACGCAGGCACGCTCAACAAACCGGAAGATGACGCGCCCGCTGACACGCTGCGGGTGCTTGGCGCGGCGCGCATCGGCGGCGTGCGCCTAATCGACAATATGGCGGTGTGAGCGCCGGCGCGCCCGCCGTCTGTGAGTTGCAAGAAGCGCATCAATCCGCCGCAGCCGACGGCCTCGGCTGCGCGCTATTGTGTGCGCCCATACGCTGGCCGATCAGCTTTTGAACCTCGCGGAGTTCGCGCATGACGCACACGCATCTCGCAGTCATCGCCGCCGGCCTGCTCGCGGGCGCGTGCGCAGCGCACGGTTCATCGCACGCGGCGACGGCGGAAATGGACGCGCGCATCGCCGCGGGTCGCGCGATTGCTGAGACTCAATGCGTCGGCTGCCACGCCATCGGCGCGGAGGGGGAAAGCCACAACCCGCAGGCGCCTGAATTCCGCACGCTTGCGGAGCGCTATCCCGGCTCGACGCTGGACGACATCTTGTCCTTCGGCTTGCTGGAAGGTCATCCCTCCATGCCGGATTTTCGATTTGACCCGAGAGAGCTCGACGCCATCACGGCGTATCTACGCAGCATCCAGGAACGCCAGGTCACCTGACCAGCGCGGTTTGGGCCGTACAGAAACCATCACATTTTGTTTCAGGACCGACGGCCGCTTCCGCGCGCGTCGGCTCGGGCTTATATCTTGCGCGCGGCCAGAGCCGCGGCTCAGGCGCTGTGTCTGACGCCATCACTTTGAAGGATGGTGCGCGCCATGCGTACGCGAACCAGATTCCTCATCGCCACGAGCGCCGCCGTCGGCGTCATCGCCGCAGCCGCGGGCTGGACCAACTACACCGCCCAGGCGCGCCATCACGCGAGCCCGGCAATCCAAAACCACCACGATGTCAGCCAGACCGGCGAAGCGACCGACTGAGCCGGCCGATGCGGCGGCGGCGAGAACTTGTCGCCGCCGCGCCCGCCCTCACCACGCGCCGATGGCGATCAGCTCGCTGCGGATTTGCGGCGGCAGACCGGCGCCGGTTTCGTCACGCCCGGAAAGATCGGCGGGCGCATCCTCCTCGGTGAGATAGCGCCAGCCCTGAAACGCCTTGCGCGGGGCGAACTCGGTTTCAATCAGTTTACGGTCGAATAAAATCCGGCACTTTGCGCCGTCATCGCCGCGCACCTCATCAAAGCCGACAATGCGCTGACGCACCTGCACGAGCCCCTGGATCACCCAATAGAGCGATCCGCCGTCGAGCAGCTCCTCGGCGCGCTTGGGCGCAAATCTGGTGATGTGATATGGCCGCGCCCGACTGACGCCGTCTGCGCGTTGTGCTGAGATGCGGGCGTTCTGCCAGGCTTTCAGATCAGCGATCGAACGCGCGCCGACGCACAATTTG
>JAUIEH010000477.1 GCA_030428405.1 Alphaproteobacteria bacterium | reverse complement strand
AGCAATAAGAGCTAGCGGGCCGTCGGTTCTTCCGGCGGCCCGTTTTGCGTTCGCGCTCTTTCGCCGCAAAGCCGAGAAGGTCGCGTTCGCGCCTCAATGCCGCCTTGCCGCGCATCAAGCTTCTCCATGTCAGCAACATGACCAAGCGAGAGCGATCATGGCCCGTAGCATCATCACCGCTTCCATCGCGGCCCTGGCCTTCGCCGCGAGCAGCTTCGCCCAGGACGAAGCCGAGGGCGAAGCCGCCGAATTGTGCGACTTCGAACAAATCGTCGCCTGTCTGCCCGCCAATGGCGATCTGGACGCCTTTCAGCTTGCCGGCGATGAGCTCTGCGCCTCGGGCGCGGATGCGCCCATCGCGCTCGCCGTTGTTCCCCTCGCCATGCACACCAGCGCCGTCGAGCTGGGCATGGGCTCTTCATCGGAGACATATTTCGACACCGGACTGCGCAATCGCGATCTGCGCTTCCTCATCGGCGAAGACCGCTACGTGCTCGTGCGCGCGGATGCGGACGCAAGCCAGGATGGCGTGCGCGCAGCCGGGCTGATGGTCCATCGCGGAGATGAAGCCGGCACGGTGGAGATCTGGCGCGGAGCATGTTCGCAGGGCGAAACCGAACCGGACTTCATGACGCGCTATCAGGACGCGCTTAACGCCAACGCGGATTAGCGCTCATACGGACAAATCATGACGCGCGGATCGAGCACGGCGCCGATAAGAAGACGTCCGCGATCGACCGCTCCCGTGGCGGCGGCGTTGATCTGGCCCTGCGTCGCCATGAAGACCGGCTCGGTCGCGCCCGTTTCAAGGTCGACGCGGATGATTTCGGACGGCGCGACTTCATCTTCATCGCCTGCATGAGCGGAAAAGGCCAAGGGGCGCGGATGCGCCCCGATGATGAGGTCATTGTCGGGGCCGAGTTCGATATTGTCCGGGTTCGTCTCAAGCGCGATGCGCCGCACCTGATCGAGCGCGCCGGTCTCGGGCTCGCGCTCATATATGCGAACGGCGCGTCCGAATAAGTCGGCGACATAGATCGTTTGTCCGTCCGCGCTCGCCCTCACCCCGTTGGCGTAGCGCAGCCCCCGCGCGACAATGCGGCCGCTTTCGCCGTCGAAATAAGCCACATTGGAGATCGGCAGCGCGAGATAATCCTCCAGCTTGCGACCGAAGCCGTTCGGCCATCCGTGATCGTTTGAGACATAGAACTGGCGCGGACCGACGGCGGCGAGGTCGTTGGGCGCCCACATCTCGGGAAAGGCGATCGTTTCGGCGTGGCGCAGCTCGCCGGGCGCAACGACGTCGAAAATCTCCACGACCTGACGTCCGTCGCGCGGATGGCTGATGACAAACAAGCGGCTGGCGCCGCTTTCATCGGTCCACAAATCAAAGCCGTGCGGCTGAAAATCCTCCGGCGCGTCGATAGAGATGCGGCGCAGGCTCGCAGGGTCGTCCAGATCGAGCGCGTATATGCCGCCCTGGCGCACCTCTTGGTCGTCATTCCAATAAGAGCGCCGGTCGCTGGCGGCGATGTAGGCGAGTCCTGAAACCGGATCGATGGTGACGTCTTCCGGCCCCGGAAAGGTCTCAACGCCCGTACATTGCTCGACAAGACGCTCTTCGAGCGGGCCAAAGCCGCCGCTGATGCGCCAGATGTTGAAAGCCAGATAACCGGCCAACGCCAACACGGCGATGATGACCGCCAAGATAACAATACGCATATCCGCCCTCCCCGACGCAGAAGCGACTTTAGCGCGCCCGCGCCTGAGCGCCATGCGTTCGCGATGTCTTACGATGCGTCATTCCGCGCATCGCGCGCACGCGCGTCATTGGTCGTCTCATCTCCCAACAGCTCAGCCCCCTCATCTGCGCGACGAACCTCGCGCACCAGCCGGTTTAGCCGACGGCGCGCGGCGCGCGACAAGGTGCGGTTTTCATATTCGGCTTTAATGACGCGCTCGATGCGATCAACCACAGCGTCGACATCGGCATCCTCTGCGCCTGCGAGCGTGCGCTCAGGCAAACGCTCGGCCGCCGCGAACAGCCGGATCCAGCGCTCGGAGCGGCGGCCAAGATGCAAGAGGCGGTAGAACTCGGCTCCCCCGCCCGGCCCGATGCGCAAGAGGCTCCAAACCCCAACCGCTATCGAGACGGGCGACAAAACCAGATCGCGAAGGCCATCGAGAAACAGCTTGATCTGCAGCGCCACGACGTCGCGCACCAGTGTTGCGCGCCCGGGCGGCTCAGGCGCGGTCTCTTCTTCGGCGCGCAAGGCGGCGCTCTCAGTCATGACATCTCTCCCCCGGCTCGCGCCTTCCGCAACATTCTCCATCGCCTAGAAAGCTTATGGATCAAGCAAAGTCACGCTCGCGACGGCGCCCACATTACGTCTTGGTCATGATTTCGCCGCATCAGCGCGCGACCGC
>JAUIEH010000476.1 GCA_030428405.1 Alphaproteobacteria bacterium | reverse complement strand
GTCGACCTCTCGCAATACCGCCTGATGGAGACGCGCGTGCTGGTGCGGCGCGAGGATGGCTGGCGCGCGCTGCCTTATGTCTGGAACGAAGAGCAGACCGAAGCGCGCCTCGCCCGCATCGGCGCGATCGAGCCTTTGACGCTGGTGAGCGATGACGGCGCGCGCGAGGATTTCGCCTATGTCGTGCCGAACCAGACGCAATGTGCGTCCTGTCACGCAACGAACTCCAACACGCGCGCGCTTTCGCCCATCGGCCCGCGGCCGCGCCATCTCAATCGCGAGTTCGCCTATGCAGACGGCGCTGAGAATCAGCTCGACCGCCTGATGCGGCTTGGCCTTCTCGCCGGCGCGCCCGCCGCCGCCGACGCGCCGCGCGCCGCCGACGCGTTCGACGCCTCCCTGCCGCTCGAAACGCGCGCCCGCGCCTATCTCGACATCAATTGCGCGCATTGTCATTCCGAGGTCGGTCCCGCCGACACGTCCGGCCTGCATCTCGGTCCCGCCACCGCGCACAACGCCCATCTCGGCCTGTGCAAGCCGCCGATCGCAGCCGGTTCCGGCTCTGGCGGGCGACGCTTCGCCATCTCGCCCGGCGCGCCCGACGCCTCCATCCTTCTCTTCCGCATGGAATCGACCGATCCAGGCGCCATGATGCCCGAACTCGGCCGCTCCACCGTCCATGCCGAAGGCGTCGCCCTGATCCGCGACTGGATATCGGGGCTCGACGGCGACTGCGAATGAAACCGCCGGCCTCGGCGGTGTTCGAGCCTACGCGCAATGCGGGACTGCAGCGTCTGCAGCGCTTCGTGCCGAATGCAGGACGCCGCTACGGCTCCCGGCGCGACGACGATTACGGGCCCGATGACCGCTCCAACATTTCCCAGCTTTCGCCGTGGATAAGACGGCGCCTCATCACCGAGGAAGAAGTCGCGCGCGCGGTCATCGCCAAGCACAAGCTCTCGGGCGCTGCGAAATTCGTGCAGGAACTTTGCTGGCGATCCTACTGGAAGGGCTGGCTGGAAATGCGGCCCTCCGTGTGGGCGGATTATCTCGACGGCGTCGATCAAGCGCGTGCGCGCGCTGAAGACGACGCCAAGTTGCGCAAGCGCCTTGAAGCGGCCTATGCCGGGCGCACGGGACTTGCCCCCTTCGACGCCTGGGCGCGCGAGCTTGTCGAGCTCGGCTATCTGCACAATCACGCGCGCATGTGGTTCGCCTCGATCTGGGTCTATACGCTCGACCTGCCATGGGAGCTTGGCGCCGATTTTTTCCTTCGTGAGCTGATGGACGGCGACCCGGCGTCGAACACGCTTTCCTGGCGCTGGGTGTGCGGACTGCACACGCCCGGCAAGACCTATCTGGCGCGCGCGGACAATATCAACAAGCACACCGCCCACCGCTTCGACGTGCTCACGGACGCGGTCGCCGACGCGGCCCCGCCGCTTGACGGCGCGCCCAATCCCGAGCCTGCGCCTTTGCCCATCGCCGACGATGTGCCCGAGGGCCGGCTGGGTCTGTTCCTGACCGAGGAAGACCTCGACCCTTTGACGCTCGACCCGAGCCTCCAAAACGCCAAGGCGCTCGCCGGCGCGGTCAGCGTGGATGCGCTCAGCCCGGGGCAGGTGAACCTGCGCGTGCGCGACTTCGCCTCCGGCGCGCTCGATGATGCGCTGTGGCGCGCCTCGCGCGCGCTCAATGTTCAAGCCCGGCGCTTCGATCCATCCGAGCCCGAAGCAATAGCGGACTGGGCCATCGCCAACGACCTCGACGCCGTGGTCACCCCTTATGTCCCGGTTGGCCCGGCGCGCGACGCCCTGCCCGCCATAGAAGACGCGCTGGATGGGCGCGGGGTGGCGCTCGCGCGCGTCATGCGCTCCTGGGACGAAGCGTTCTGGCCCCATGCGACGGCCGGCTTTTTCAAGCTGTCGGAGAAAATTCCCGAGACGCTCGCCCGGTTGGGGTTGGACGTCGACCCCGACGACGCGCCGGCCTTTGCGCGCCTCAGCGTCAAGAAGCAAAGCCAATAATTCGTCTCTCAGGCGAAACTGTTGCTTCAGAGATGGAGCTATTTCTCCCAATCGCTGCGCAGCCTCTCCTTACGAAAGAGACTGCTTTCACAAATTGACGCTCTCCATTAACTTTAACGCGGGGAAGTCTCGCGTGGATAAGCGATATGAGCGGCAAAGACGCCGCCGGCGCGCGAGATGTCTAGTGGAGGGGTCTGAATGAAAACGACAAAAAAGGCCGTGCTTTATATGGCCGGTTCGGCGCTCGCGCTCGGTTTGGCGTCTGCGCCTGCGGCGAATGCTCAAGAAGGCGCACAAGAACGCGAGGTCATCGTCGTGACCGCGCGCTTGCGTGAAGAGACGCTTCAGGACGTCCCCTTCTCGCTTAACGCTCAGACGCAGGACGATATCCGCAATACGGG
>JAUIEH010000024.1 GCA_030428405.1 Alphaproteobacteria bacterium | reverse complement strand
CAGCGATGCGACGTCGTCCGGCTCAAGGTCGAGCGAAACGCCGATATAGCCGTAATCCGGGAAGGTCGAGGACGACAGGCTGAAAGCGGACGGCGAATAGGTCGCGCCAAGCTCCTCGCGCACGCGGTCGATAAGCTTCAGATCGAGCACGCTTTGCAGGAGATAAACCCGGCGCGCGCGCAATACGTCGCTGTCGTCAAAAGACGGCCAGTAGACATTGGCGAGCGCGCGATCGGCTTCACCGGCGTGATGCAGAACTACGGGCTCGGCGGTTCCGTCCGGGAACGAAATATTGCGCGCATCCGTAAACGGCTCAGGCTCCGCGAGACGCTCCGGCAAGGCGGCGAATGTGCGCGATACGACGTCGATCACGGTGTCGACGTCGATGTCGCCCACGACGCCGATTTCGATGGCGCCTTCTTCGCGCGCGCGACGGAACATCGCCTCGAACGCTTCGAAATCATGCGCAAGCAGTTCTTCTTCAGACGGAATGCCGAAGCGCGGATCGCCCGAGCGGATGAGCCGCGGCACATCCCGGCCGGCGACGGATTGCGGCGTCGCGTCGAGCGTTTCGTACCAGATTTCCACCGTCTGGCGGAACTGGGTCAGCCCCTCCTCGCGATAGCCGGGCGCGGTGAGATAGGCTGCAAAGAGCTGCATCTGCAGCTCGAAATCCGTCGGCGTGGTGCGCGAGCCCATGCCGAACGAATCCTCATTCGTGTCGATCGAGGCCGTCACGGTGCGCCCGGCGAGAATGGTCTCAAGTTCGTCGAGCGAATGCGCTTCAAGCCCGCCATCGACAAAGGCGCCGAGCATGAAGCCCAGACCCGGCGCATCCATCGGCAGCTCAAGATCGCCGCCGCCAAAGCGGATTGAAACGCGCACGACATCGCTTTCGAAATCGGTCTGCTTGACGTTGAGGCGCACATTATTTGCGAAGCGCACGCGCGTGATGTCGAGGTCTTCGACAACATCGCGCGAGACCACCTCGCCGGCCGGACCAAAATCCGTATACGCAAATTCCTGAGCGCCAGCGTCGGCCTGCGCTTCGACAGGCGTCGCCGCGCTCGCCTCATAGGCCGCGACGATTTCCGCCTCGGCGTTCTCGATCTCTTCGTTGGTGGCGAGATAGAGCAGGCGCTCGCGACCATCCCAGCCTTCGCGGAAGGCGGCCCAGACGGCTTCCGGCGTGAGCTCATCGGCATAGGTTTCGAAGCGCTCAAGCGAGGTCTGCGGGTGGGTGAACACGGAATCGCCGCCGAACGAACCCGTGATGCCGTCGGCGAGCTGGCGGCTTTCGCGCGTTTCCGCCTGATCCGCGCTATTGCGCAGGCCGGTGCGGATATTGGCGATCTGTTCGTTGATTTCGGCTTGCGTGAAGCCGAACTCGATGGCGCGGCGCAGCTCCTGCTCCACGACATTCATCGCCTCGCGCCAATCATCCGGACGCGACACAATGTCGATCGAGGCGACGTCGGCGGTGTCGTAATAGCTTGAGAAATCGGCCTCAGCCTGCACGAAAGGCGCATCCGGCGCGCGCGCCAGACGTCCCAGACGGCGCGACAACACGCTGGCGCCGATGGAGCGCGTCAAACGCCGCCGGCGCGTCTCCATCGTATCAGGCTCAATGACGGCCGGGCTCACAGCAGCGATGGTCACGACCGTCGGCATGTCCGGGTCATAGAAGAATCCCGCCGTCAACGGACGTTCAGTGACTTCACCGAGGTCGGGATCGGCGCCGGGTTCATCCGGGCCCGTCCAGTCCGAGAACGTCGCCTCGATGCGCGCGACGATTTCATCCGGCTCAACATCGCCGACAAAGACAAACATGGCGCGTTCGGGCGTGTAATAGCGCTGATAGAGATCCAGGAAGCGTTCGCGCGGCGCGTTCTGCAGCACCTCCGCCGTGCCGATCGGCCAGCGCGAGGGAAAGCGCGCCTCAGGGAACAGGAAGCTCCACAGAGAGGTCGTGTAGCGATAGCCGTAAGTGTTGCGCACGCGCAGCTCGGACAGGACGACGCCGCGCTCGCGATCGATCGCTTCAGCGTCGAAGGAGACATTGCCCGCCGTCTCGCGCATCAGGAAGAATGCGGTGTCGAGCGTCTCGTCGTCCACGGCCGGAAGGTCGAGCTGATAGACCGTCTCATCGAAGCTCGTATACGCATTGGTGTCGGGGCCGAAGGCCAGGCCATGCCGCTCGAGGATGCGGATCATCTCGCCTTCCTCGACATTCTCCGAGCCGTTGAAAATCATGTGCTCGGTGAAATGAGCGAGGCCCTGCTGATCATCGGCTTCCGCCAGGGCGCCAACGTCAAAGCGCAGGCGCACAGCGCCTGTGCCGCTCGGCGTGTCGTTCTGCATCACCGCATAGCGCATGCCGTTCTCAAGGACGCCGTAGCGAACATCTGGATCGGGTTCGAGGTCGGAGCCCTCATGCGGCCAAAGCGCGGCCTCTTCGCTGGCGGCTTCGTCGCTGGCGGCCTCTTGGCCATCGCTGTCGGAAGCGGTTTCATCGGCGGCGTCAGTCTCCGCCGCATCCTCGGCAGGCGCGCTGTCCGGCGCTTCAGAGGTTTCCGGCGCAGCCGTCTCGTCGGGCGCGGGCGCATCGGCTGGCGGCTCGCCGCACGCAGCCAAGGCGAGCGCGAGGAAAGAAGCGGCGAAGACGCTGAGCTGAGTTCGCATGAAATCGGCATCCTTCAAAGGCGTTGCGCCGATGGTTGCGGCAACGGGCGGCCGCCGCAAGCTTGGCGCTGTTACGTCTGCGTAATCTTCGCACGAAAATCAGGGAACGACCGACAATCCCATGACCAGCCGGACAAGAGAAACCAGCAAGACCAGCCCCGCCCCGCCGATCGCCAGCCAGTCCAGCGCACGACCCAAGGCGCTCACCGGCGGATGGTCGTCGACATCGTGCTCGATAGCGACGCCTTGCTGATGGGTCAGGCGGAAGAGCCAGGAAAACGCGACCGCGAAAGGAAAGCCCGCGATGGCCAGATAGACCACCAACGAGGACAAGCGCGCTCCGGTCTCGGTTTCGGGAAGGACCGCGCGTATCGCGATCACCACGACCCACGCCACAAAGATGTAGATCGCTGCGCCGCGCGTTACGCGCCGGCGATGCAGTTCGTCTAAAAGCGCCCTAACGCCAGGCATTTGCGCCCCCTGACTTCATACGCAGCTTGGCGCGCCCGCCCTACGCCGCCGATAATCCGGGCGAGCCGGCTGACGGGTCATGTTCAGCAACCCAATGGCCGGGCGCGACTTCAAGCAGTTTCGGAACGTAGGTTTCTACGCCGGGATCGTCGCTAAGGCGAGACTTCATGAAACGCAGCTGGGCGCGCGGATCGAGCGGCGACGGCAGGTCGCCTTCCAGCTTGATGCGCTCGCGCGCGCGTTCGAACGCCGGGTCAGGCACAGGCACCGCTGAGATCAGCGCCTTGGTGTAGGGATGGCGCGCATCCTCATAGATGGCGTCGCGATCGGCCATCTCCACGACGCGGCCCAGATAGAGCACCATCACTTTGTGCGAGACCTCGCGCACGACCGAGAGATCGTGGCTGATGAACATCATGGCGAGGCCGAGCTGTTTTTGCAGCGAGATGAGCAGGTCCAGAATCTGCGCCTGGATGGAAACGTCGAGCGCAGAGACAGCCTCGTCGCAAACCACGATTTTCGGGTCGAGCACCATGGCGCGCGCAATGCCGACGCGCTGGTTCTGGCCGCCGGACAATTCGTGCGGATAGCGGTTGATGAGCGTGGGATCGAGGCCTGAACGCTCCATCATGGCGCGTACGCGCTTGTCTCGCGTTTCCGCGGTCAATTCAGGTTCGAATGTGTGCATCGGCTCGGTGATCGAAGCGCCGATGGTCATGCGCGGATTGAGCGAGGCGAGCGGGTCCTGGAACACGATCTGCAGGTCGCGGCGTGAGGCCCGCAGGCCCTCGCGGCCAAGCTGGTCGGTGTCGCGTCCGAGCCAGGCGACGGAGCCCGCCTGTTTTGGGATGAGCCGCAAGGCCGCGCGCGCCAGGGTCGACTTGCCGCAGCCGCTTTCCCCGACAACGCCCAGCGTCTCGCCCTGACGCAAGGTGAAGGATACGCCGTCCACGGCCTTTAGCGGGATGTCGGGCGATCCGAACACAGCGCGCGCAGCTCTGCCGAAGGGCGTGCGCGGCGGCGTGACCAGCTCGGACTCGCGCGGCGCGCGCACCGGAAACCAGGCGCGCACATCGTCGACATCGAGCACTACCGGCGCATCCTCTGGCGCAGGCGAAATGGACGGGCGGCCTTCGCGGTCGGGATTGTCCAGTCGCGGCATGGCGTCGAGCAGCATGCGGGCATAGTCCGTACGCGGCGCGCCAAATATCTGGTCCGCCGTGCCCTCTTCGACATATTTGCCGTCTTTCATCACGTGCACGCGATCGGCCATGCGCGCGACCACGCCCATGTCGTGCGTGATCAGCGCCATGCCCATGCCCGTCTCGCGTTTCAGCTCTTCCATGATGTCGAGCACTTGCGCCTGCACGGTGACGTCGAGCGCTGTGGTCGGTTCGTCCGCAATCAGAAGATGCGGGTTGCACAACATGGACATGGCGATCATGACGCGCTGACGCATGCCGCCGGACAACTCGTGCGGATACTGGCGCAGCCGGCGCTTGGCCTCGGAGATGCGCACCCGCTCGAGCCAGTCCACGCACAAAGCGTTCGCCGCCTCGCCTTCCGCGGAATTATGGACGCTCAGAACTTCGCGCATCTGGTCGCCGATGCGCATATGCGGGGTGAGCGAGGTCAGCGGGTCCTGGAAGATCATCGTCATCTTCTGGCCGCGAATTTTGTTGAGCTCCTTGGGCGCCAGCCCGATCAACTCTTGTCCCCGGAACTTGACCGAGCCCTCCACGCGCCCGTTTTCCGCGAGCAGCCCCATCACCGCCATGAAGGTCTGGCTCTTGCCCGAGCCGGATTCGCCCACAACGCCGACACATTCGCCCTCGTGAACGCTCAGATTGACGCCGTCGACCGCGTGCACGTCGCCGTCATGGGTGTCGAACGTGATCTTGAGATCCTTGATCTCCAGCACGGGCTCGCCGCTATGCGCGGAGGCGTCAGCCATGCACTCGTCTCCTGAATCGTTTTCGCCGCGATCCTAACCCCGCCCGCGCGGACGCAAAGCCGTCGTCGCAGCCCGTAAGGCATTCGCGCCGATTATTCGACAGATTGAAGGAAATCCTCGATCGCTGCGCGCGCCGCAGGCTCGCTCAGATCAGGCGCATGGCCGACATCGGGCACGTCGACAGCGCGCAGATCGCTCTTAAGCTCCTTCATGCGCGCCACCGTGGCTTTTGACAAAATGTCGGAAACGGCGCCGCGCAGCACGAGCGTCGGGATGGACGCGAACGCATCCATTAACGGCCAGAGGTCTGGATTGGCGCTGTCGCCTTCCTTCACCGGGCCGGCGAGCGCGGGATCATAATCGAGCCGCAGGCCGGTTTCGGGCGCATCGACATAGACCCTGCGCGCAAACGTCTCCCAAAACGCATCGCCCGTCTGGGTCGGATAGGCGATCTGATGCAGCGCGCGCATGCGCGCGCCGGCTTCGGCCCAGTCGGCGGGCGCGGAGACTTGCGGTCCGACATAAGCGCGGATCCGGTCGAGCCCCTCGGTCTCAATCTCGGGACCGATATCGTTCAGGATGAGACCGGCGATGCGATGTGGGTTCTGAGCCGAGATCAGCATGCCCATCAGTCCGCCAAGCGACGTGCCTAGAATGACCACGCGCTCAAACCCGAGCTCGTCGAGCAGGCCGATCATGTCGGCGGCGTAGACCGGGGGCACATAGCGCTCCGGTTGCGGATCGTAATCGGACTGTCCGCGCCCGCGCTGCTCGACCACGATCACGCGCCGGCCGGCGGCTGCGATTTGCGGCGCGATGTCTTCGAAGTCGCGGACATTGCGCGTCAGGCCGTGCAGGCACAAAACTGGTGCAAGCGCGCCGCCGCCCTGCGCCGGCGCATAGTCGCGATAATGCAGCCGCAGCCCATCGGCGTTCGTGAAAAAGCGGTCTTCGAATGCGGCGCGCGGGCCGTCGGCGCTTTCCGGCGCGCCGCCGGACTTGCGCTTGAAGGAAGAGAACAAGTTCACGCCGCGGTCTTCACGTCGACAATCGAGGCTTCCGTCTTTGAGCGGACGTCCTCTTCGCTCACGCCGGGCGCCAGCTCGAAGATCTTCAATCCGCCCTCGACCACGTCGAACACGCCCAGATCGGTGATGACCCGGTCGATGACGCCCTGCCCGGTCAGCGGCAGCGTGCATGCCTTCAGGAGTTTCGGCTCGCCCGCCTTATTGGTGTGGTCCATGACCACGACGACGCGCTTGACGCCCGCGACCAGGTCCATGGCGCCGCCCATGCCCTTCACGAGCTTGCCGGGAATCATCCAGTTGGCGAGATCGCCGTTCTCCGCAACTTCCATAGCGCCGAGAATGGCGAGGTCGATATGACCGCCGCGGATCATGGAGAATGATTCCGAGGAGGAGAAATACGCCGTCTTGTCCATTTCCGTGATGGTCTGCTTGCCGGCGTTGATGAGGTCGGGGTCGACTTCATCCGGGTACGGAAACGGACCCATGCCGAGCATGCCGTTTTCCGATTGCAGCGTCACGTCCATATGCTCGGGAATGTGATTGGCGACGAGCGTCGGAATGCCGATGCCCAGATTGACGTAAAAGCCGTCCTCGAGCTCCTTGGCGGCGCGTTCGGCCATGTCGTCCCGGGTCCAGGGCATAAGGGTCAGCTCCTTAGAATGTGCGCGCAACGCCGATGGCGGCGGCGATGAAGATGAGCGCGAACAAGGTCGTTGAGGGAAATCTGATCGGGTTGACGCCGCCGCGCAATGCAACGCCGACGGACAACACGCTCAAAGCCGGCGCGAGCGCCGTCAAAAACCAGGCGACCGACAGGCCTTGAGGGCTGAGCGCAGCCCAGGCGAAGCCGCCGGTCATGTACACGAGCAACACGGTCGTGATGTGCCAGCAATAATAATTCAGCCAGCGCGCCGCCCGCGGCAGATCGGGAGCAGCCAGCAGCGGACGCGCAGCGTAAACGCCGCCGACAAACGTATGGACGCCAAACGTCACGAACGACAGCGCGCTCGCCAGCCAAAACGCAATACTCGGCGTCATGCGCGCTCCCGCACCGTTCTTTGTTCAATCCGCTTTTCGTGTTCGCCCTCGATGATGCGCTGCACGAATATGCCCGGCGTGTGGATGAAGTTTGAATCCAGATCGCCGACCGGCACGATCTCCTCCACCTCGGCGACCGTCACCTTGCCCGCCATGGCCATATCGGGATTGAAGTTCCGCGCCGTGCGGCGATAGACGAGATTGCCCTCCGCATCGCCTTTCCAGGCTTTGACGATGGAGAGGTCGGCGACCAGACCGGTCTCCATGACATAGGTCTCGCCGTTGAACTCCTTATGCGGCTTGCCTTCCGCGATGACCGTGCCGACGCCGGTCTTGGTGTAGAAGCCGGGAATGCCCGCCCCGCCCGCACGGCAGCGTTCCGCAAGCGTGCCCTGCGGATTGAATTCCAGCTCAAGCTCGCCGGAGAGATATTGGCGCTCGAACTCCTTGTTCTCGCCGACATAGGAGGAGACCATTTTCTTGATCTGGCGCGTTTTGAGCAAAAGGCCGAGGCCGAAATCATCGACGCCGGCATTGTTCGAAATGACGGTCAGGTCTTTGACGCCGGAATCCCTGAGCGCGGCGATGAGATTTTCAGGAATGCCGCACAGGCCGAAGCCGCCGGCCATGATCGTCATGCCGTCGAACAACAGCCCGTCCAGAGCGCCGCCCGCGCCGTCGAACACCTTCTGCATAGTCGCTCCTTTGACCTGCCCGGCACGCTAACGCGCCGCGCCGATCTCAAACAAGTTCAAGCACCCGATCCGTTGAGCATCGCGTCCGTTCGCCGCGCCGGCCTGCTGAACGCGAACACGATTGCGAGCGCAGGCAGCCAGGGCAAAAGCCGCTCGCCGATCTGACCGGGTCCGGACGGTAGAAACTGATTGAACGCCACGGTCAGCGCGAAGCCCGTCGCCATGGCGGCGATGCGCGCCCAGGGCGCAGGATCGCGGCCGGCCACGCGCGCGACAACGATCGGCCCGAAAGCCGCGCCCAGCGCCGACCAGGCGAACAGGACGCGCCCGAAAATCGTCGCCGGCACGTTGAGCGTCATGATGATGGCGAGGATGCAGATAGCCGCCATAACCAGTCGCGCGACCAAGAGTTCATGCGCGCGCCAGCGTCGCGCGGCGCCAAGATCGTGCGACACCGCGCCAGCGGCTGCGAGCAGTATGGAGTCCACCGTCGACATCACCGCCGACAACACGGCCGCCAGCACGACGCCCGCGAGCACCGGCGGCAGCACGCTCTGCGTCATGACGTGGAATATGGTCTCGTTGGCGTCGAGTTCGGGATGCAGCGCGCGGCCCGCCAGCGCCAGGCTCGACATGCCGGCATAGATGATCAGCGCCCATGTGATGGCGATGATGAAGCCGGCGCGCCGGGCGCGCTCATCACGCACCGCCATCAATCTGGCCAGCAGATGCGGCTGACCGAACGTGCCCAGACCAATCGAGAAAATGCCAAGCGCAAAGCCGATGAAGAGATGCGGCGCGCGCCCGCCGTCAAAGGACAAATAGCCCTCCGGCGTCGACGGCGCAGCGGCGATGGCTTCGAACACGCCGCCGAAGCCTCCCGCCGCCATGACGGCTGTGACAGGCAGAACGATGGCGATCAGCGCCATGATGATGGCCTGTAGGGCGTCGGTGACCGAGACTGCCCAAAACCCGCCGAGCAGCGCATAGATCAGGATGACCACCGCGCCGATCAGAACGCTTTCGGTTTGGCCCAGATTGAACGTCGTTGCGAAGCTCTCGCCGGCCGCCTGAAATTGCGCGGCGATATAGAAAATGAAGCAGAACAAGATGAACGCGCTCGCCAGGATCGCGATCGCCCAGCGCGCGGCCGGGCCTGCGCCGGCGGCGAGATAATCCGTAAGCGTTACATGATTGCGCGCACGGCTGTCGGCGCGCAGGCGCGGTCCGAACCAGAGCCAGACAACGACATAGCCAAGCAGAATGCCCGGCACCATCCACAGCGCGGATAAGCCGTTGACGAACACAAAGCCGGAAAAGCCGAGCAGCACCCAAGCCGAGGACGTCGACGCCGCATATGACAGACCCGCCACCCACGGTCCGAGCGCGCGCCCGCCCAAGAGAAAATCGGTCTCATCATGCGTGCGCCGGCTCGCCCACAGCCCGATGCCGACAAGCGTGAGCTTGTAGACCACCAGCGTGACGAGAATGACGGTCGAGTTCATGATCGCCCGCCCCTGGAGGACCGATGCGCGCGCTCAACCGATGGCGATGCTTGCGGCGAAATGCTTATGCCTCCCAGTCCGCGTCCAGCCGGAACGAGGCGAGAATGAACAACACCGCCGCCACAATATAAAGGCTCGACCCCGCCAGGATCGACATGCGCAGCGATTCTTCTCCGTACTGAGCAGCGAAGATGTCTGACAAGGCGCCGAGCGCGTAGATGCCGCCGCCGATGCCGAGCAGATTATTGATCAGCAAGAACACCGAGGATGCGGTCGCGCGCATATGCGGCTTCACCAGATGCTGGAACGCCGTGAGGATCGGGCCGAGCCATAACAGGCTGAGCGCCGTCGGTATAAGGAAGATGAAGAACGCCGCGAACAGGTTCGGCGTCATCACGCCGAGAATGAACAAGGGCGTGGTGAGCAGGAAGGCGACGGCGGGCACGCGCGCATAATTGGCCTTGCGCTTGCCGCCAAGCCAGTCGCCGAGCACGCCGCCCATCGCAATGCCGGCGATGCCGCCGACAAAGACGATGATGCCGTAGAAATAACCCGCCATGAGCAGAAGTTCGCGCTCCGGCGCCAGGCCTTCGGGAATGAGCCAAGTCGGCGCCCAGGCGAAAAACTCAGGCAAAGCTGCGCCATAGCTGCGGATCATGAAGCCGGGAATCCAGAAAAACAGGCCATAGCCCATCATCGAGGAGGCGGCCGCGCCGAAGCTCAAAAGGATGAAGCTGCGCCATTTCTTGAGCAGCACGCTGGTGACGTCCCAGACAAAGCCGAGATTGCCGCCGATAAAGGCGGCCGCGACAGCGAAAATAATCAGTGAGCGTATGTTGATAGCGAAGGGCGCGCCGAACAGGCTCGCAACGATCGTGATGAGAAGGTTCGCGGCGAGACCGAAGCCTGCGCCGATCATTGCGCCCGTCGTGATGCGTTTGAGCGCGCCGGCATTGCCGCCGTCTGGCGTTTCAGTTTTCGGACGGACATAGCCGCGTCCGCGCGGCTCGCGCACCGTGAAGTAGAAAATCGGCGCCATGACGAGACCAGCGAGACCGACCGAGATGAAGGCCGTGCGCCAGTCGATCAGAGCCGCGATGACGCCGCCAAAAATAATGCCGACAGCCGAACCGATCGGGATGCCGAAGGAATAAATCGCCAGAGCGCGCGCACGCTGCTTTTCAGGGAAATAATCCGCAATCAGCGTATAAGCCGGCGCGACGCCCCCAGCCTCGCCCACGCCGACGCCGACGCGCGCGAGGAAAAGCTGCAGGAAGTTGCCGGTCACGCCGCACAGCGCCGTCATGCCGCTCCACAAAGACAAGGCGCCGGTCATGATCCAGACGCGGCTGACCCTATCCGCGAGCCAGGCGATGGGCACGCCGAGCGTGGAATAGAGGACGGCGAAAGCGATGCCGCCCATCAGACCGAGCTGCGTGTCGGTGAGATTGAGCTCTTGCTGGATCGGTACGGCGAGAATGCCGATGATCTGCCGGTCCAGAAAATTGAAGGTGTAGACGATGACCAGAATGGTCAGGATATAGGCGCGATAGCCCGGCCCGGCGCCGCCATCCGTACGCGGTTCAGTTTGTGCGTCCACGCTCACGAAGCGCCTCCCTCAAGCAAGAATGCGCGCGCGGCGGACACGGTCGCTTCCGGGTCTTCTTCCTGCGGTGCATGGCCTAGATCTGGAAATGTGACGAGTTCAGCCTGATCGATCGCCGCTTCGAAGCGCGGTCCGTGCTCCGGCGAAATCACATGATCGCGCCCGCCCCAGATGATCAGCGTCGGCGCCTCGATCTCGCCGAGCGCCTCGGTCGGATCGGGCAAGGTGAATTCATTGACGTGATCGACAAAGGCCTGGCCATTGCCCCGCCTGCGCATCATGTCGCGAATTTGTTCGGCGCGCTCATCAGAGATGCGGCTCGGCTCGCCATAGACCTGCTCCATCATGATCGCGACGCCGGCCTCCGGCGCGAAGCGCAGAAAGGCTTCAAGCTGCGGCGGCGCCTGAACGGGCTCGTCGGTCACGCCGTTGATGGAGAAGCCGCCCGCATCGACCAGTATCAGCCGGTCGACGCGCTCGGGATGGCTGGCGGCGAAGCGCCATGCGACCAGTCCGCCGAGTGAGTTGCCGGCGAGATGTGCGCGCTCCACGCCAAGCGCATCGAGCACGTGTTCGAGAAACGCGGCGCGTTCCTCCGGCGCATAGCGCGCCTGCGGATCGGGGCCCGTCAGTCCGTGCCCCAAGAGATCATAGCGTATGACGCGGAAGTCGTCGTCGAGCGCTTCGGCCCAGCCGTCAAAACTTTCCAGGCTGTAGACAAAGCCATGGATGAGCACGATCGCGGGCGCAGACGCCGGGCCCTGCTCGCGCACGCGCACGCGCGCGCCGTCTATGTCGAGAAATCTGTCTTGTTCGGTTGCGTAGCGCGCTTCGAGTTCGGCCGGATCGAGGCCGGAAGCGGCTTGCCAGGTGAGATAGCCGATCCCCCCCAGCACAAGGACCAGGAGGCCGACCACGATGAGCAAAATTCGTTTCATGGTCGGCCTCCCCAGACCCTTATGGCGGCGCTTCGCCGCTCTGTTGATGCATTAGTAGCGGAAAGCGGCCGTCGCCGTCACCGTGCGCGGATTGCCGTAGAAGGCGGTCAAATTGCCCTCAAGTCCGAGCGAAGTGTAGGTGACGAAGTCATAGCCTGCGACCCGGTATTCCTCGTCCGTGAGATTGCGGCCGTGAATGCCGAACTGCCAGCGGCCGTCATCGCTGTCCCAGACCGCGCTGGCGTTGAACAGCGTGAAGGCGCCCTGATCGATCGGCGCGGGACGCTCGAATTGCTGGCTGTCGCCGCGATAGGCGATCTGACCGATCAGCGACAAGTCGCCGTTCCAGAACGGCGTCACGTAAGAAAGCGTGCCGCTGGCCGTCCAGTCCGGCGTGTTCTGGATCGAGACCTGGTTCGAGATGTCGACCCCGAAGGCGTCGATGAACTGGTCGTACTCGCCGTCCAGATAGCCGATGGTCCAGAGGAAGTTCAGATCGTCGCCCGGCTGCAGCATGTCCTGCGCGAGCGTGAACTGGCCCTCATACTCGATGCCGAAAATCGTGGCCGCGCCGGCATTGGTGGTGATGCCGGTGAAGGTGTCGGCGACGCCGTCCGCGTCCGTGTCCACGCCGACCGAGCCCGGCACCTGGATGTCGGTGTAGTCGGAATAGAAGATCGCCAGCGCATGACGGAAGCGCGGGGTCTGCACCTTCCAGCCGAGTTCATAAGTGTCGACCTCTTCGGGGTCGAACGCCATGAAGCGGAAGATTTCATCCGGCGTCACCGTGCCTGACAAATCAAAGTCCGGCGTGGCCGTCGTCTGGCCGCGCGGGTCGAAGCCGCCGCCTTTGAAGCCCTGGCTGTAGGTGAAGTAGAAATTATGCGTGTCGTTCGGCTGATACGAGATCGATGCCCGCGGGCTGAAATCGGTCCAGTCATTTGAGCCGTTGAAGTTCGACGTCGTGGCGATGGGAACGCCGGCGCCGCCGAAGAAGGACGAGAAGCCGCCAGCAAACGTCCGGCGAAGGACGGTCGAGGTGCGCTCGTCATAAGTGTAACGGCCGCCGAGCGAGACGCTCCACTGATCCGTCAGATCATACGTGAAGTCGGCGAAGATCGAGTAGGTCTCCGTGTCGACATCGCCCGAGGTCTGCGCGTTCAGTCCCGGAACGCCGACCACCGGCAGCGCGCCGGTCGTGGCGAGCAAGACGTCGAAGATCGTGACCGCATTGGCGTCGAGATAATAAACGCCCATCACGCCGGAAAGGCGCTCGCCTTCATAGATGAGCTGGAATTCTTCCGAGAACTGCTCATTCGTATAGATGGCGGGCACGTCGAGGTCGGCCGCGGGAAGGCTGTCGAAGTCGATCTGCGTGATGGTGTCGTCTTCGCGATAGGAGACGATGTTGCGCGCCGTCCACTGATCGTTGATCTGCCATTCCGCGTGCAGGCCGTAGCCTGTCGCTTCGAGCTCGTTGGGACCGATGAGACCCGCGCGCGTGTCGAAGACGTCACCGAGCACCGGCGCGCCCGAGAAGGCGCCCGGCAAAAGCCGGTGGCCGCCGCGCGGATTGGAATCGTCATCGACATGGTCGACCGTGAAGCGGAAGAACCAGTCGCTATTGGGCTCGAACTCGGCGGAGAAACGCGCAGCCAGGACGTCCTTGTTGTAGTTGTCCTGCCCCGTCAGAAGATTCTCACCGAAGCCGTCGCGCTGAAGATTGGCCACCGCGGCGCCGATGCGGAACGTGTCCGAGATGGGAACGCTGCCGGAGATGATCTGGTCGAACTGGCCGTAGCTGCCGACATTGACGCGCGCGTTCAGGGTCGGCGCGGTTGGATCGAGCCGGCGCGTGACATAGCGCACCGCGCCGCCGATCGTGTTGCGGCCATAGAGCGTGCCCTGCGGTCCGCGCAGAACCTCGACGCGCTCGACGTCATAAATGTCGAGAACCGCCGCCTGCGGACGGTTGAGATAGACGTCGTCGACATAGATGCCGACGCCGGCCTCGAAGCCTGCGACCGGGTCCTGCTGGCCGACGCCGCGAATGAAGGCGGACAATGTCGAGTTCGTGCCGCGCGAGACTTCCAGCGTCACGTTCGGCGCGGTCTCGTTGATGGCCGTGATGTCGACGGCGCCGATCGCTTCGAGCTGCGCGCCGCTATAATTCGTGACCGCCAGCGGAATGTCCTGGAGGCTTTCCTCGCGGCGACGCGATGTCACCACGATGACTTCGCGATCATCGGC
>JAUIEH010000475.1 GCA_030428405.1 Alphaproteobacteria bacterium | reverse complement strand
GTTCAGCTCGAGAACCTGTTTCAAGATATCGCCGTTCCGGCGGACGCGCCCTCTTGGCTTGGCGACGCTGCGGGTTTACTGGCCTATGCACAGCCGGAAACGCTCGCCGCCGTGACGCTCGCCGTGATGGTGGCGGCGTTCGCCTTCATCCTGCCGTCGCGGTCGTGACGGCGCGGCGGAGCGCTTGACGAGCGAGCCGGCGCGCAGCGCGACCCGGCCGCCAAGTCTCTGCCGAGCGCCATGTCTCACCAAACCAAAATTCGCCGCATCAGCGTCCCCGATCTGCGTGAGCGCAAGGGCGGCGAGCCGATTGTCTGCCTGACGGCGTATGATGCGCCGATGGCCGCGCTGCTCGACGAACGCTGCGACCTTATTCTCGTCGGCGATTCGGTGGGAATGGTCGTGCACGGCCTTCCTTCGACCGTCGGCGTTACGCTGGACATGATGATCATGCACGGCCGGGCGGTGATGCGCGCCGCCAATCGCGCGCTCGTCGTCGTCGACATGCCGTTCGGCTCCTATGAGGAAAGCCCGCAGGTCGCGTTTCGCAACGCCGCGCGCGTCATGGCGGAGACGGGCTGTCAGGCGGTGAAGCTGGAAGCGGGCGAATACGCAGCTGAGACCATCGCTTATCTCGTCGAGCGCGGCATTCCCGTCATCGGCCATGTCGGCCTGCGCCCGCAGGCGGTCAATGTGCTGGGCGGATTCAAGGCGCAGGGCCGCAGTCAGGATGAGCGCGACTCCGTTCTGAATTCGGCGCGCGATGCGGATCAGGCAGGCGCCTTCGCCATTGTCGTGGAGGGCGTCGCCGAGAGCCTCGCCGAGGAAATCACCCAAGCCGTGTCATGCCCGACCATCGGCATCGGCGCCTCGGCTGCGTGTGACGGACAAATTCTTGTCACCCACGACATGCTCGGCTTGTTCGAATGGACGCCGAAATTCGTCAAGCGCTTCGGCGATGCACGCGCTCTGATCGAAGAGGCGGTTGACGCTTATGGCCAGGAAGTCAAAGCGCGCAGCTTTCCCGGCCCCGAGCATGTCTACCGTTTGAACACGCGCTGACCAGCGGACATTGCCCGACGCGGCGGCGGGCGTTACGGTCCGCGCGCGCTGGAGAAAGCGCAAGTCATGCGCATGAAGCGAGCCCCAAATGGCTGATGTTTTTCGCGAAGTCGACGAAGAGCTGTCGCGCGAGCGGTATCGCGCGCTCTGGGACCGATATTGGATCTATGGCGCAGCGATAATCTCGCTGCTGCTGGCCATTGTCGCTGTTCGGGAATTCTCGTCCTGGCGCGAAACCGTTGCGGGCGATCGCGCCTCGCGCGCTTATGTCGACGGGCTCGACGCCATGGCGGAAGGCCGCGTCGACGACGCGCGCGCTCAGTTCGGTGAACTCGCGCAAGACGGGCCGGGCGGGTACCGCATGCTGGCGCGCGCACACGAAGCCGCTGCGGCTTTGGCCGAGGGCGAGGATTTGCAGGCCGCAGCCTCCTTCGAACAAGCCGCACAACTCGCGCGCTCGCCGCTGATGCGCGATCTCTATCAATTGCAGGCCGCTTATGCGCGCGCCGACCAGCTGAGCGCGGATGAGCTGCGCATGCTGGTCGAACCGCTCGCCGAGCCCGGCCGGCCGTTTGCGCTTGCTGCGCGCGAGTTGCTCGCGACGTCGCTGTTTGCGGGCGGTGACTATGACGCGGCGCGCGATGAATATAGGGCGCTCCTGCTGGACCCGCTGATGACGCCGCAAATGCGTTCGCGCATCGATCAGGCCTTGGCGTTGATCCGGGCCGAAGCGCCGGCGGCGACGCCAGCCTCGAATGATGCTGACGAAGCCTCCGCTGAGGACGCCGAGACGACGACAGACACGACCGCGGACGACGCGGATGAAGAAACCCAAGAGGATACGGACGAATGATCGATCGAATTCGGAATTGGGCGCTCATCGGCGCAGCCGCCTTGGCGTTGAGCGCTTGCGGCGCAGTGCAGAACGTCGCCGACCGCGTGAACCCTTTCGACAACGACTCCGGACCCGATCAGGGTGAAACGCCTGACGAAAGCCGGCGCGTCTCGCTGATCAGCGCGGAAAGCCAGCTCGAAGTTGATGAAGCGCTCGCCGGCGGCGCGCCGCCGCCGCCCGCCGCCGCCGCAGTTGCGTCCTGGCCGGTCGAAGGCGGCTCGGCCACGCACGCCATTGGCCACGCGCAATTGCCGGGCTCGATCCGTCGCGCTTGGAGCAGCAATGCGGGCGAGGGCTCGGGCCGTGAATCCCGCGTCGTGGCGCCGCCCGTGATGGCGGATGGCCGCGTCTTCGTGATGGACGGGCAGGGCGACGTCGCCGCGTTCAACGCATCCACCGGCTCGCGTTTGTGGTCGGAAAATCTGCGCTCCGGCGCGCGTCGTGACCGCGAAGGCCGCGGCGGCGGCGTGGCGTATGCTGA
>JAUIEH010000474.1 GCA_030428405.1 Alphaproteobacteria bacterium | reverse complement strand
TGAGCGCGCCGCCAGGCAGGTCGGCGAACACAGTCGGCAAAGCGTCAAAAATCAGACTGGCGCCGGCGGCCGGGTCCAAACCCACGGCGAACACAATCGGGAAGATCATTAAGCCCGCCACGATCGCGACGAGGGTGTCGGCTCCGGCTATGATGCCTGCCGAAGCGGCGATGTTTTCCGAGCGCCGCAATGACCGTGCTCGGTCCGATTTCATCGAAGCGCGGCGAGAACAGATAGGCCATCGCGGCCGCAGCATCGCCGGTTACGAGGGCGAAAACGGCGAGACCGGCGAGCATGACGAAAAAGAGCGGCATTAAGATCGTCACGACGCGCTCAATGCCGCCATGAAGACCGCGCGAAACGACAATAATCGTCGCGCCCATGAACGCGGCATGCCAAGCGATGCGCTGCCACAATGCGCCGTAGAGCGGCAGCGGGTCGTCGCCGCGCGCCTCACTCGCCGCCGTCGTGAATTCGCCCATGAACGCCATGGCTGAATAGGCCATCACCTGGCCGGCGATGACTGAATATGTGCACACGATCAAAAAGGCGGCGATGGTCGCGACCACGCCGGCGATCGCCCAATTCGGAGAGCGTCCGGAGTCGATCGCGAGATTGCGCGTGGAGCCGATCGCTGAGAGGCCTTTGTGCCGGCCGACTGACAACTCGGCGATGAGGATCGGCAAAGCGATCGCCACAACGCAGATCAGATAAACAAAAACGAAGGCCGAGCCTCCGTTTTGTCCTGTCTGAAATGGAAAGCGCCAAAGATTGCCGAGCCCGACCGCAGAACCGATCGCGGCCATCAAAAATGCGAATCGCGAAGACCAATGGTCTTGTCCGCCCGTCGCCGTCGCCATGCAGCGCCCCTCCCCGAAATTTCTCTGGCGCGATGCTGGCCGAGGGGCGAAAGCCGGTCAACAGGCGCGACGCACGCGCGCTAACGTCTGCGAAATCTTGTAGGGTGCAGAATCAATTTTGACTGCCGTGTTGCGGTTTTTGGGCGGGTCGGGCGAAACGGGATGCAGGACGACGAAAGCGACGTGGCGGCGATCGCCGGCCGGGCGGTGCGTGATGCGCTCTTGCGCGGCGCTGCGCCGGGTCTCGTCGCGCGACGCGCCGACACCGCGCTGATCATCACAGGCGTGAACGCTGCGTTTTCCAGCGCGACCGGCTGGACGCTGGATGAACTGCGCGAGCGCCGCGTGACGGACGCCTTGTTCGGCGATGAAGGACCGGGCCGTTCCGCGGAAGAAGCGCTCACGCGTCTCAGCCTGGACGGCGCAGCCTCCGCCGCCATCGCCTTTCGCTGCGCCGACGGCGTGACCGCGCATGCGCGCGTCATGTTCGCGGAAACGGATGGCGGCGCTGAGACCGCTCCCTCATTCGTCGCTTTGTTGTTCGACGACATCGAGCGCACCGAACCCGAGCGACCCGCCGATGCAGGCGGGCGCGACAAGATTGATATGACCGAGCTTGGCGCTGCGCCGCTGATCGACCTCAACGTTCTCGGTCCGCTGCTTGAATCCGTCGGCGTCGCCCAGCTGCAGCCGGCAATTGATGCGTTTAAGGACTCTTCGCGCGATCTGACGGCGCAGATCAAAGCCGCCGCCTCGCTCGGCGACGCCGATGAGGCGCGCCGCCTCGCCCATGCGCTGAAAGGCGCCTCGGCCAATATCGGCGCGGTGCGGCTGTCGCGGATATCCTATCTCATCGAGCGCCGCGGACCGGTCGAGGACGCCGTCGACCAGCTCGCAGCAACCACCAGCGCCACGCTTGACGCGCTCAGCGTGGTGTTCCGCAATTCGCCTGCGCCGGCGAGCTAGTTCCGCCGCGAGAAAAAGCCCCGCCCTTTGGCGGTGTCGACATCTCGATTGACGTGAATGCTCAAGACCAGCGCGAAACTCGTCATCACCGCAAGCATCACCGAACCGCCATAAGAAACGAGCGGCAACGGCACCCCGACGACGGGCGCCAGTCCCATGACCATGGCCGTGTTGATGAAGACGTAAAACGCGAATGTCGTCATCACGCCCATGGCGGCGAGGCGGCCGAACTGGCTGCGCGAGCGCACCGCGATCATCATTCCCATGAACAATATCGCTGCGACCAGCGCGAGCACGGCGACGCCGCCGACCAGACCCAACTCCTCGCCGATGACGGTGAAAATGAAGTCGGTCTGCTCCTCTGGCAGAAACTCGAGCCGCGTCTGCGTGCCCTCGCCCAGCCCTTTGCCGCGCAAGCCGCCCGAGCCGATGGCGATGCGCGATTGCAGCGTGTGATAGCCCGCGCCCATCGGGTCGAGGTCTGGATTGAGGAATGAGAGAATGCGTTGTCGCTGATAATCGCGCAGCCCGAAGGCGTAGAGCCCGAACATGCCGATGGCGCCGAACACGGTCGCTGCGATGATCAGATGCCAGCGCAGGCCGGAGAGGAAGA
>JAUIEH010000473.1 GCA_030428405.1 Alphaproteobacteria bacterium | reverse complement strand
CGCCCATAAAGCTGCGCCGTCGCCTGCGAGATGAAACCGAGGCGGAACCCAGCGCGCCGCTGCAATCATCACCATAAGGAGAAAGGGCGCCTCGACGGCCGTCGCCGCCAGCTTGCTCATATGCGGCTCGAGCAATAGCGTGCGCGCGGCGCCGAGCGCGAACGCCAGGACGAACACCAGCGCGAAATAGCTGGCGCCCGCCCAAAGCACTCGCGCGAGGCGGCTCACCTGAAGGCTTGACCCGGCTTGGCGCCGAGCGCCTTGGCGATCATCGCGGCGGGACAAAAGCCGGTGAAGCTCGCTTGCAACATATTGGCGCCGACAAAGGCGGCCAGCAGCAGCCACCACGGGCTGAACATCTGTGACAAGACGAGTGAAACGAGAACGAGGGTTCCGGCCAGCGCCAGGACGACTTTATCGACATTCATGTCATGTACTCCCTTATGCCCCGCAATGCCGCGGGGATTGGTCAAGAACCGGGCTCCTTGCGTCCTCTGCCCGCCGGCCGGCCGTCATCGCGCGCGATCACGTAGATTGCGGGGATGACGAGCACGGTAAGCAAGGTGGACGAGGCGAGCCCGAACAGAAGTGAGATCGCGAGCCCCTGAAAAATGGGGTCGAACAGGATCACCGATGCGCCGATCATCGCGGCCAGCGCCGTCAACAGGATCGGCTTGAAGCGCACGGCCCCGGCATGAAGCAGCGTGTCGCGCAGGCTCATGCCCTCCTCCGCGCCGTGGCGGATGAAGTCGACCAGCAGGATTGAGTTCCGCACGATGATGCCCGCCAGCGCGATGAAGCCGATCATCGACGTGGCGGTGAAATGGGCGCTGAACAGCCAATGGCCGAACATGATGCCGATCAGGGTCAGCGGCACGGGCGTCAGGATGACCAGAGGCAGACGGAAGGAACCGAACTGCGCAACCACGATCACATAAATGCCGAGCAGCGCGACCATGAAGGCGGCGCCCATGTCGCGGAAGGTGACATAAGTGATTTCCCACTCGCCGTCCCAGACGAGCGTCGGCGTCGTTTCATCCGTAGGCTGTCCGTAGAGCCGCACCGAAGGCGCTTCACCGTCGCCCCAATCCGCTGCTGCAATCCGGTCCTGAATTTCCAGCATGCCATAGATCGGGGCTTCGAATTCGCCGGCGAGCTCGGCCATCACCATTTCCGCAAACCGTCCGTCGCGTCGGAAAATCACGTGGCTGCCGCGTTCTTCGGTCACGGTGACGATATCGCCGAGCTCGACGACGCCGCGATCGCCGGGAATGGTGTTGGCCGGCACGGGCGTTGAGGCGAGACGCTCCGTCCAGGTCATATCCGAGCGCGGCAGACGCACATTGATCTCAACGGGATCGCGCCCCTCACCGCGATGGGAATAGCCGACCGGCGTTCCGCCAAACAGCATGGCGATGGTTTCGTAAACGTCGCTTTGCTCGACGCGGTAGAACTCCAGGCTCTCCTGATCGATCGCGATGCGCAGGCGCGGCGCCGGCGCGCCCATGGAATCGTCGACATCGACGATATAAGGCACGTCCTCGAACAGTGCGCGCACACGCTGCGCCGTCTCGCGGCGCGTTTCCGCGTCGGGACCGTAAATCTCCGCCAACAGAGTGGATAAGACCGGCGGGCCCGGCGGCACCTCGACGACCCGCAGCGCAGCGCCGTCGGGCAACGCAATGTCTGCAAGGCGTGCGCGCGCGTCCAGGGCGATGTCGTGGCTCGTGCGCGACCGATCGTGACGCGGCGTCAGATTGACCTGAAGGTCGCCAAGCTCAGGACTGGAGCGGAGATAATAATGCCGCACGAGACCGTTGAAATTGAATGGCGCGGCCGTGCCGGCATACAGCTCGATGGAGGATATCTCCTCAATCGGCGCGAGGCGTTGGGCGGCCTCCATCAGGATGCGCTCGGTACGCTCGAGGCTCGCGCCCTCCGGGAGATCGAGCACGATCTGGAACTCGGATTTGTCATCAAACGGAAGAAGCTTCACCGTGACGGCGGCGACCGCGAACAGGCTCAGCGAGGCCAGCGTGGCGACGCCGACAATGACGAGGAAGCTCCATGCCGAAGCGCGCGATGCGATGATGGGGCGCGCCACCGCCCGATAAATGCGTCCCAGCGCGCCGACGCCTTCCTTGTGCTTGGCGCGCGCGCGGCCCGCAATGCGCATCATCAGCCAGGGCGCGAGCAAGACGGCGACAAAGAAGGAGAAGATCATCGCCGCGGAGGCGTTGATCGGAATGGGCGCCATATAGGGACCCATCAATCCCGACACGAACAACATTGGCAAGAGCGCGACAACGACCGTCAATGTCGCGACGATTGTCGGGTTGCCGACTTCAGCGACGGCTTCAATGGCGGCGCGCGCGCGCGTGCGCCCGTCCTCCATCGCCCAATGTCGGGCGATATTCTCGATCACGACGATGGCGTCGTC
>JAUIEH010000472.1 GCA_030428405.1 Alphaproteobacteria bacterium | reverse complement strand
TATGGAGAGCGAGCTTGGCAAGGGCTCGACTTTCACGCTCTCATTCCGCGCGCCTGTAGAGGCCCACTATACGAACGGCGAGGAGACCGCGGTTGCCGTACGAGACGAGGCTGAAGGCAAGGCCAGCGCGTTCAGCGGCGTGAAAGCGCTCGTCGTCGACGACAATATCGTCAATCAGCAAGTCGCAGCCCTGCTCCTCGGCGCGCTAGGCGTCACGGTCACGGTCGCTGAAAACGGACGCGCCGCGCTCGATGCGCTCGAGCTTTATGACGTAGACTGCATATTCTTGGACATGCAGATGCCGGTCATGGACGGCCCCGCCACGCTCGCCCATATCCGGGCTTCGGATAAGCCGTGGCGCGACGTGCCTGTGATCGCGATGACGGCGGATGCGATGGCGACGGACCGCGACCGCTATCTGGCCATGGGCATGACCGGCTACATCGCCAAGCCGATCAGCACGGGCGAGCTGGAACAGGAAATGAGCGCCGCACTGAACATCGCGCCGATCCCACGCCGCGCCGCCGGCTGAGCGCGCGCGGATTGACCGCGCCTTATCCGCCCCCGCCTGAAGTCGCGCGATCATGTCCGCCATGGTCGATCAAGCGCTCATGTCATCGCGCAGCGAAGAATGGGAGACGCCGGACGATTTGTTCGCGCGCCTCGACAAGCTGTTCGGCTTCCGGCTCGACGCATGCGCGAGCGCGGACAACGCCAAATGCCCGACCTATTTCACGCGCCAGGACGATGCGCTGCGCCAGGACTGGGCGCCTTACGCCCGCATCTGGATGAACCCGCCTTATGGGCGCAGAATCGGCGCATGGATGGAAAAGGCCTATCGCGAAAGCCGGCGCGGTTGTCTGGTCGTATGTCTGGTGCATGCGCGCACGGATACGCGCTGGTGGCATGATTGGGTCGCTGGCAAGGCGGCTGCGACTTTCATCAAGGGCAGACTCACGTTCAAACGCGGCCATGAACGCTCAACCACAGCGCCTTTCCCGAGCGTCGTCGTCGTTTATGCGCCCGACCTCGACGCCCTGCTCAAAGGGACGAACTGAGCGCGTACGGAAAGCTTGGGTCGGCTTCGCCGCGGCGCTCGCGTTGCTGGCTGCGCCCGTAAGCGCTCAGGAGCGCGCGGGCACGCGCGCGAATGCATCCGGCGACCGGCTTGAGACAGAGATTGCGTTCACGCTGAAGGCGAATGGCTACGCCGTGCTCGCCAATTCCGAATGGGAGCAACGCCTCCTCTATGCGCAGCCCGATGTCCGCTGGGCCATTACAAACGCGCCCTACGACACGATTTACGGCAGCCGCTCTTTCATTGAGTTCCTGCTGATCGACGGTGAGCGTGAAATCCTCGTCGAGGCGAAACGCCAGACATCCAGCGGATCGGTCGATGAGAAATTCCCCTTCATCTACCACAACGCGCTCTTGAACATCGAAGAGCATGGCCGCGAGTTCGTCTTCGTGATGGACGGCGAAGGCTCGCGCGAGGGCGCGCGCGCCTGGATCATGGAACGCGCGACGCAAACGCCCGGATTCACTGTACTCGGCCCTGATGAATTGGCGGGCTGGCTGTCGTTGCCGATTTGTGCGGGCGCTGAAGAAACCGTCGATGCGACAGGCGCGCCGAGCTGCACGGCCGCAGCGCAGACCGCCAAATAACCCTCCGCCCGCATCAGGCCCGGCGCTCGACGTCCGCTTGCGTCTGCTATCAATGCGCGCAAGGCTGCTCCGCATACGCCGTGTTGAACTCAGTCCACGCAACGAAAAACGCCCCCGCGGCGGGCGCGGAGGCGTTTGTTTCGTTTGCGATGAAGCTTTCCGTCAATGACGCGCGCGCGCGGCGATCTTTTCGATCTGCGTTGCGACCTGCGTCTCGACGATGCCCTTCAGGTTCTGATCGAGCCAGGAACGGATCATCGGACGGAGCAATTCGCGCACGATGTCTTCCAGCGTCTTGCCCTCGGTCGAACGCGAGGAAACCAGCATCTGGCCGACAAGATCACCAAACGCGCTCGCGGCGGCATCAGCCACAGGCGCGCTGACAAGCTCTTCCACGTCGTCTGCGACGGCTTCCGTCGTGAACGCCGCCGCCGGTTCGGGCTCAGGCGCCGACGCAGGCGCCGGCGCGGGCTCAGGCGCCGGCTCGTCTTCGGTGTCCATAATGACGATGTCGTCGTCGGGATCGTCCTCGACTTTGTCCGTCAGCTCGAGCACGTCTTCGGGCTCTTCAGCGACAGGTTCCGGCTCGGGCTCGGGCTCGGGCTCGGGTTCCGGCTCCGCTTCCGCGAAAGTCTCGGGTTCAGGTTCCGGCTGGAGCTCGGGTTCGACCTGGGCCTCAGCCTCGGCCGCCGCCTCTTCAGGCGCGCCCTCGTCGTCCTCGGAAATGATCCGGCGAATAGACGCCAGGATCTCTTCCATGGTCGGTTCTTGTTCCGCC
>JAUIEH010000023.1 GCA_030428405.1 Alphaproteobacteria bacterium | reverse complement strand
CTGATCGCAGCAGCCGCGTTCCGCAGACGCTGAACGTCGCCGTCAATCGCTGAGCAGCTGGCGCGCGCTGACGGCGTAGACGCGATCGCGCCCGAGCATGAACACGCTGGGCGGCGCGCCGAACAGGCCCGCATAAGCCTCGTCGCAGACATTGAGACCGCCCGCAAACGCGCCGAGCGCGGGAAGGATAATGCGGTCGCCATCGCTGATGAAGCAGCGCCGGCGGATGGCGCGCCCGCGCCGCGCTACGCGCGCACACGGATGAAGGTGGCCCGCCGCCTCACCGCGCACGGGATGTTCGGCGGGCTCATGGCGCAGCAGCAACGGACCGAACGCGCACTCCGCCATGGTCTCGCCGCCAATATGGGCGGGCGGCTTGGGATCGTGATTGCCTTCAATCCAGACCCAGGCGCGCACCGACCGCGTCAGCGCGGCTAGCCGGTCAATGTCGCTCTTGTCCATGCGCGCTTCGCAATCCGCGTCATGAAAGCTGTCGCCAAGTGCAACAAGCGTGTGCGGACGATAAGTCTCGATCAGCGCTTCCAGGCGGTCGAGCGTCGCGCGCGTGTCGAAGGGCGGCAGGAAAACGCCCTTCTGCGCGAACGCCGACCCCTTCTCGAGATGGAGGTCGGCGACGATCAAGGCGCGTTCCGCCGCAAGCCAGGCTGCGCCCGAGCGGTCGAGCGTCAGCTCGACGCCGGCGACTTCGAGCACGACGTCATGCGGCTTCAGCGCCGCTGCGGAGCGGACCGCCGCACTCGTCATTTCAGCCAATCCAGGGCTTCTTCCTTGAAGGCTTCGGCCGTCGGCGTGAAGGCGCGCGGATCGTCGAACGCGCCCAAAATGAGATGCGTCTCGCCGGCCCATTTCTCTCCGGCATAGCTCAAGGCCGTCCCGCACGCAGAACAAAAGCGCCGCTCCACACCCGGCGAGCTGGCGAATATAGCCGGCGCTTCGCCCGACCACGTCACCTGCTCTGACTTGAAGCCGACAAAGCTCGACATTGAAGCGCCGGTGGCGCGGCGGCAGGACGCACAATGGCAATTGGCGACGAATTTCGGCGCGCCGCGCGCTTCAAAGCGCGTGCGGCCGCAGGCGCATCCGCCCTGCCTGATTTCGCTCGACGCATCGCTCGCCATCGCGCCCGCTCCTTCGGCCGAAAGACCGTCTTACAGAGCTGGCCGCGTAGATCGTTGCAGGTCAATGCGCGCTGGTCGCATCGCTGTGGAAGCGGCGCGGCGCACTCCGTAAGTTGACAGCCAACATGCATCCTCACGATTGCTCGGGAGATCGACCATGCGCGCCATGCTTTTCGCCGCTTCCCTTTTCGCGCTCACAGCCGCCCCCGCCGGCGCTGAGGTCGTGCGCGCCGCGCCGGACGGCTTTTCGTTGCATTTCGAAGCCGAAAGCGAGCTTGACCGCGACGCCGCCTGGGCGCGGCTGACCGACATCTCGGCCTGGTGGAACAGCGAGCACACCTATTCCGGCGACGCCGCCAATCTCTCCCTCGACCTGCAGCCCGGCGGATGCTGGTGCGAGACCTGGGACGGCGGCGCGGTGGAGCATGGACGCGTCCTGCTCATCCAGACCGGTGAAGCCATCCGCTTTGAAGCGCCTCTCGGTCCGCTTCAGGGCATGGGCGTGACGGCGGTCATCACCTTCAGCCTTGCGGATGGCGAAAATGGCGGCACGGCCGTCGAGGCGAACTTTATTGCTGCAGGAACCAGCGTCGCCGATGTCGGCTTGTTGGCGGAGCCGGTCGATGGCGTCTTCGGGGCTGCGTTCTCAAACCTCACCGGCGTTGCGATCGCGTCTGACGAGCCGGAAGAAGCCGAAACGCCCGAAGACTAAGGCTCAGATCCCAGTCGTCACTTCGCTGCGCGTTTGGCCCGGTGCACTGCCGCGTCGAGCGCCTGCAGGAACTGGTTTCGGTCCGCCTTTGAAAAGGCCTGCGGCCCGCTTGTTTCAACGCCCGCCGAACGCAGATCCGTCAGAAGATCGCGCATCGCAACGGCGGCGCCGACGCTGTTTTCGTCGAACACGCGGCCTGTCGGGCTGAGCGCTTCAGCGCCCGAAGCGACAACGCGTCCGGCCAGCGGCACGTCCTGCGTGATCACGACATCGCCGCGCCCGGCGCGCTCGGCGATCCAGTCATCGGCGACATCCGGCCCATCTTCAACAACGACCATCTCGATGCGCTTGTCCTGCGGCGTCCGGATCCAGCTGTTCGCGACGACATAGACGCTCAGCTCCAGCCGTTGGGCGACACGATAGACCTCGTCCTTCACCGGGCAGGCGTCGGCGTCGACATAGATGGCCGTCATGTCCGTCCCCGGCTGTTCGAGTCGCATATTCCACAAGGAACACATGATCGCTGAGGTTGCATTTCGTACTCGTCTGCTGAAATAGCTGCCTAGGGTTGCGTTCGTTATTTTCGCCAGCGCGGAGGAAACCGGATGAGGCGCGCGGGCGCTTTGATCTACGACAAATTGCAGCCCGGCGCGAAGCGTCTGCTGACCGTTCTAGGTGTGGCGTCCATGGCGCGCGCAGCGACATTCGGGCGCCGGCTGTCACCGCTTTTTGCGCTAAACGGCGTGCGCCGCCTGCTCAGCGCGCATGTCGAGACCGACCAGGAAACGCTCAACGGCCTTCATCACTATTTGCCCGAACAGCTCAAAGGCGCGCGCACGGATATCAGGCAGCTGCGCTCCAGCAATGCGCCGGCCCAGAATTTTCTGAACGGCGTGCGTCTGGTCTTGCGCGCCGCGGCACAAGGCGCTTACGGCCGAGGCGTCCAGGAGATTTGCGCACGCGTCGACTGGGATCGCGCAATCGTCGAAGACGAAGAACGGTTTCGGAACTGGTTCTTCGACCAAGAGCCGGGGCAGCTCGGTTTTAAACGGCAAACCATCCGCGAGCACGGCGGCGACAATATCGGGCGATGTTTCGACCTCTCCACGGACCAGGCAGCGCTTCAACAATTGTCGCCGATTGAGCGGCGCATGCTCGACGCCCGGCGCAAGACCCTATCGGTCGCCTGTCTGTTGTCGCCCGACGCCGTCGCCTCGTCGATCTACGGACATGACCGGCAGGAAGACAATTACACCGAACACGGACTTTACCTCGTCATAAGGGAGGCGCGCCGCGGCGGGCTCGATGGCGAAGCGGTCGAGCTGCATCGCGATCTGCTCTGGCTTTATGAAGCGTCCGACCGTGATGAGACGCGCGGTCCGCTCGCAAAGCCGATCACGCGCGCGCTCTATCTGCCATGGCGGTCCGACGCGACCAATCCCACGGCGGCAGACGACGCGCAGGTCAGCAAAGAACCATTCAGTGAGCCGAACGCTTTCGCTCTTGTGAAGGCGCCGCCAAATTTCGACACCAAGCCCAATTTGATCGCTTTCTGGGGCGATGGGACGCCACACCGGTCCCCGCACCGTATCGCGTTGACCACCACTGACCTGGCCGATGGCGGCGGGAGGCAGGGCGTAAACGCTCATGTCGGCTTTTTGACCGGAATGCACGGCGACATGCGTGCGCCCGCCGCGTGGCGCGTTTTGATCGCACGGCCGAATTGGGAGGAATGCGTCGACATTGAACGCGACCTCGTCTCATTCACCAAGGACAAGTCGCGTGCGGACTATCTGCGCGAAATCGGCGCAACCAAGCGATTGATCAAGTCCGCGCCCGCCCAGCTTGCACGAACAGAAACGCCGGAAGCGCGCATGTTCTTGAACTTCAAAGCGATGATGTCCAGCGGCGCTCCCAATCGCGCCATCTTTCAGTGCGACGACAATAACCGCGCCGCCCTCTTGAACATGACGACCTATCTACATTCCGATCCGCCGCGCGGCGCCTTTGACAGGGTTAGAGCCAATGCTGGCATAGCCGCGTCATTCGACGAAGCCGTCGCTGAGATGCTGACGCTCTAGCTCGCGTGAAATAGGCGCGCCTCACTCCCGCATGGCGGCTTCGATGAGTTCGGCTTCGCTTTCTTCCAACAGCGCTTCGGAAGCGTCGCCGTGGATCGACACGCGGCCGATCTCCAGCATGACCGGGACGGCGAGCGGCGAGACACGGTCGAGCGCGGCATGGCAGACCTTGCCGCGCACGCGCTTCAGCGCATCGCCGAGCCGACGCAGATCGAGCAATAGCGCGGAGCCGGCGTCCTGCCAGGCGGCCTCCAGCAAGATGTGATCCGGCTGGTGTTTGACGAGCACGTCGTAAATAAGATCGGTCGAGAACGTGACCTGGCGGCCGGTTTTCTCCGCTCCCGGATTACGTCGCTCAATCAGCCCCGAGATCAGCGCACAGGTGCGGAAGGTGCGCTTCATCATCACGCTTTCGGCGAGCCACGCGTCGAGATCGTCGCCAAGCATGTCCTCGGCGAAGAGCGCGTCCAGATCTGCGCCGGACATGTCTTCCAGGCCCCAGACCGACAATGCGTAGTCATTCGCGACGAACCCCATGGGCTTGAGCCCGGCGCGCTCCAGCCTTCGGGTCAGCAGGAAGCCCAGCGTTTGATGCGCGAGCCGGCCCTCAAACGGATAAGCGACGAGATAATGCTTATCGTTTTGCGGGAACGTCTCAACGAGCATTTCATCCGCCTTCGGAATGGATGACCGGCGGCGCTGCACTTCAAGCCATTCGCGCACCTGCCTCGGCAGCTCGCTCCAGCTCTCCGGATCATAGAGCATGGCGCGCACGCGCTTGGCGAGGAACGTTGAGAGCGGAAACTTGCCGCCCTGCCAGCTCGGCACTTTGGGCTCGCCTTCCGCAGCGCGCGCAACGAGCACGGAGGTTTCCACGACGGTCACGAAGCGCCACAACGCGCCGGCGAAGATGAAGGTGTCGCCGGGCGTCATGTGCTCGATATACCATTCTTCGATTTGACCGATGCGCCGTCCCATGCGCGATGCGGCAGGCGCGCCGGCGCGGCCAGTGATCTGGCGCACGTCGAGATAAGCGGCTTCGACAATGGCGCCGACATTCATGCGATGACGCTGCGCCATGGCGGGCGTGGAGGCGCGCCATTTGCCGTCCGTTCCGCGCACGATGCGCTTGAAGCGGTCATAGCTGCGCAGCGCATAACCGCCTGTCGCGACGAAATCGACGATGCGCTCGAACGTCTCCCAGTCCAGTTCGGCGTATGGCGCAGCGGTTCGAATCTCATTGTAAAGAGCAACAGCGTCGAACGGCTCGCCGCACGCGCAGCCCATGACATGCTGGGCAAGAACATCGAGCGCGCCCGGCCGCCATGGTTCGCCGTCCAGATCCATTTGCGAGACCGCGTCCTGCGCGGCCTGGCATTCCAGCGCCTCGAAGCGGTTTGACGGCACCAGGAGCGCGCGCGAGGGTTCGTCCAGCCGGTGATTGGCGCGGCCGATCCGCTGGATGAGACGCGACGAGCCTTTGGGAGCGCCCATCTGGATGACAAGGTCGACATCGCCCCAATCCACACCCAGATCGAGCGTTGACGTGCACACGACGCCGCGCAGCTCGCCGCGCGTCATGGCGGCTTCGACCTTGCGGCGTTGCTCGACCGCAAGCGAGCCGTGATGCAGCGCGATTGGCAACGCGTCCTCATTGACTGACCAGAGGCCCTGAAACGTCATCTCCGCCTGGCTGCGCGTATTGACGAACACGAGCGCCGTGCGCGCGGACTTGATCGCCTCGTAAACCTCTTTATACGCATGACGACCGGAATGACCCTTCCACGGAACCCGCTCTTCCGACACCAGCACGTCGATGCGCGGCGGCGCGCCGGGATCGCCATGAATGATATGGGCTGGCGCAACGGCGCCGTCAGCCGCCTCCCCGCCGCCAATCCAACGGGCGAGCGCTTGTTCGTCATGCACTGTCGCCGAGAGGCCCACCCTCCTATGCGCCGGCGCCCATCGTCTGAGCACGGACATGCCCAGCGCGAGCAAATCCCCGCGCTTGGTCGGCGCGATGGCGTGGGCTTCATCGACAATGACGCAGCGCAGATCCTCGAAAAACGCGTCCGCGTGATCTGAGGCAATGAGCAGCGCCAATTGCTCCGGCGTCGTTAAGAGGATGTCCGGCGGCTTGGCGCGTTGACGCTGACGCCTGTTCGGCGGCGTGTCGCCCGTGCGGGTCTCGGCGCGCACGCCAAGGCCCATCTCCTGGGCTGGCGTTTGAAGATTGCGCGCGACATCCACCGCGAGCGCCTTGAGCGGCGAGATATAGAGCGTGTGCAGCTTGTGGGGCCGGTCGGACGGTTTGGCGTCCCAGGCGTCGATCTCAGCGGCGATTTCGACGAGGCTGGGCAGAAAGCCGGCGAGCGTCTTGCCGCCGCCGGTCGGCGCGATCACCAGCGCAGAACGCCCCGCCTGCGCGGCCGCCACGGCTTCGAGCTGGTGGCGGCGCGGGCTCCAACCGCGTCCCTCAAACCATTGCGCAAAGCGCTCGGGCAACGCCACGATTGACGAAGCCGGCGGCGTCTTTTCTGATCGGCGTTTGCGCGCCCGAGGGGATGTGACAGCCATGTCGTTAGAGACTTGGGCGATGTTCGTCGCCGTTGAAACCCTTTTATGCCTGACGCCGGGCCCCGCGACATTATTCGTCGCAAGCCAGGCGGGCTGGCGGGGTTGGCGCGCAGGCCTCGCCGCCGGCGCCGGCATCGTGGCGGCGAATAGCTTTTATTTCGTCTTGTCCGCGCTCGGCCTGATTGCGGTCATCGCCGCCTCTCACATCGTTTTCCTGACGCTGAAATGGATCGGCGCGGCCTATCTCGCCTGGCTGGGCGCAAAAGCCATATGGGGCTCGTTTCAGCGTCGCGCACCGAGAAGGGTCGCCGGTCCGCCGGTCGCAAACAGCTTTCGCGACGGCGCGCTCGTGCAGCTGGCCAATCCGAAAGCGATGCTCTTCTTCGCAGCCTTGTTGCCGCAATTCATAGACCCCGCACAGGGCGCGGTCGCCCAGGTCGTCATTCTTGGGCTCACCAGCCAGGTGATCGAAGCAGTCGTGCTGACAGGCTATGCGCTCGCTGCGGGCGGGTTGCGTCTCCTGCTGGCGCGCGAGACTGTCGCACGCTGGTTTGAGCGCGGCGTCGGCACAGTGTTTCTATCGCTCGCCGCTGTCACCGCGTTCTACAGGCGCGGGTCATGATCGAGGCTCTTCTGCCCACTGACGTCTCCGTCGGCTTTGCGAGCGTGCTCGCCATCGCAAGCTTTTTCACATCCGCGCTGACGGCGGCCTTCGGCATTGGCGGCGGCGTGGCGCTGCTCGCCATCATGGCGACAGGCATGCCGGTGGCGACCGTGATTCCCGTGCACGGCGTCGTTCAATTCGGGTCCAATGCCGGGCGCGCGGCCGTGCAGCGCGCGCATATTGACTGGGTGCTGACGGCCTGGTTCTGCGGCGGCGGGCTCATCGGCGCCCTGGTCGGCGCGGTCACCGTCACCAACTTGCCTGACGGGCCGATGAAAATCGCCATCGCCGCCTTCATCCTGTTCATGGTCTGGGGCCCTAAGCCACGCGGGCTCGGCTCGAGCAATCTCGCTATGGCGGCCGGCGGCGCTTTAGGCGGTGCACTAACAATGTTCTTTGGCGCGACCGGTCCGTTCACCGCAGCATTTTTGCGCGCGCGCGGTCTCGACCGGCTGGCGCAGGTGGCGACGTTTTCGACCTGCATGAGCGTGCAGCACGTCCTCAAAGTGGTGATCTTCGGCATGCTGGGCTTCGCTTTCGCGGACTGGATTCCCCTCATGGCGGTCATGATCGCCACCGGCTTTCTCGGCACGCTCGCTGGAACGGCGGTCTTGAAGCGCCTGCCGGAAAAGGCGTTCATGATCGGACTGACTTTGCTTCTGACTGCGATGGCGCTGCTGCTGGCGTGGCAAGGCATGCAATTGATCGCGCGTCACGTCTGAAACGGTCATAGGCCGCAGATTTCGGCGCGTCTGCCGAAAGCAGTCGCTGATTACCGTTTTGATGGCGTATCGTTAAAGGAGAGCGGCGCGCCTGCGCCAGGAATCGCTTACGGCGTCCGCCAGCTTCGGGGGCGCTGTCATGCGACTATTCCTTCTTCTGATCGTTTCCGCGGCGCTGAGCGCCTGCGCCACCCAACCGCCGCACGCGCAAGCCCGCTTCGAGGCGACGCCGCCCCCTGCCGGAGCGCCCGTTCGCGCGGACGATTTCATTGCGATCGCGATGCGGCCCTGTGATGGCGCATGTCCCGCCTTTGAGGCGCGGGTCACCGCGACAGGCGACACGCGCTGGCTTGGCGCGGAAAATGTCGCGCTTGAGGGCGCGCATGTGCTGCAGCTCGGTCCGGACGCTTTCGCCGATCTCTCGCGCGTGGTTCTGGCCAATCAGCGTCAGCTGTCGCTGGGTGAGATCCAGCCCGGCGCCTCGCCGCTTTGCTACTACGAAGCGACCAATATGCCGAGCTATGAAATCTCGTTCGCGCTAGGCGCGCGGCGCGGCGCTTTGAACATTTATGGCGGCTGCGGCGGCCCGACTTCGACCGCCGCCCTGCGCGCTGTCGCCCGTCTCCTGCTCGCGCTGGAGCGCAACGGCGCGCCGATCGGGCTTGACCGGAGCTGAGCCGCTATGGCGCAGCCGGCGGCGTGTAGACGACTTCCGCACCCGGACCAAGCGGCAGACCGAGATAGACCCAGCCAATCGTCAAGAGAACGCCCGAGACCAGGAGCCATATCGAATATGGCAGCATGGTCGCGGTCAGGCTGCCGAGGCCGAAGCCGGGCGTCCAGCGCTGTGCGAAAGTCAGGATCAGCGGGAAATAGACCATCAGCGGCGTGATGATATTTGTCGCTGAATCTCCGACACGATAAGCCGCCGTCACCGCTTCCGGCGAGACATTGAGCAGCATGAACATCGGCACAAGGATCGGCGCGAGCAGCGCCCATTTGGCGCTGGCTGATCCGACGAACAGATTGATCGTCCCCGCAAGGATCACGAGCAACGCCAGGAGCGCCGGCGTGGGCAGGCCCGAGCTCTCAATCGCGTCTGCGCCCTGCACCGCGAAGATGAGACCGAGATTGGACCAATTGAACATCGCCACGAAATGCGCGGCCGCGAACGCCAGGACCAGGTAGTAAGCCAGGTCCGCCATTGCGCCGCTCATCATGCCGACGACGTCGCGATGGTTGCGGATCGTGCCCGCCGCGGTTCCATACGCCACGCCGGCCGCGAGGAACAAGATCAGGAACCCGGCCACAAGCGAACGGAACAGTGGCGCAAGCTGCGAGACCAGCCCGTCGGCGTCATCGTCCATTAAGGGAGTACCCGGACCAATCGTGATGAACACCCACAAGCCTGCAACCAGAAGCACGGCGATGCCGGCGCGGCGCAGCCCCTTTTTCTGTCCGTCCGTCAGCGGCGCATCGGGGTCGTCATCGGCGTCGGTCGAGCCGGCGACCGCCCCGCCCGTCCAGGGTCCGAGCCGCGGCTCGATGATCTTGTCGGTGACGAACCAGATCACCGGCAGATAGATGAACATGAGCACGGCGATGAAATACCAGTTGCCGGCGAAATTGACCTGCCAGTCTTCCTGCAGAATGACGGCGCCGGCTTCGGTGATGCCGAACAATAACGCGTCGAGCTGACCCGGCGCGAAATTCGCCGAGAACCCGCCCGATACGCCGGCGAAGGCGGCGGCGATGCCGGCGATGGGGTGACGGCCGACGGCGGCATAGAGAACGCCCGCAAGCGGGATCAGCACGACATAGGCGGCGTCGGCTGCGTGATTGCCCGACATGGCGATGAAGGCCACGACCGGCGTAAGCAGGAATTTCGGCGCATTGCGCACGCCGGCGCGCATGGCGGTGCCGAACAGGCCCGCGCGCTCGGCGACGCCGGCGCCGAGCATGACGACAAGCACATATCCAAGCGGATGGAAGTGCGTGAAGGTCGCAGGCATTTCAACGAGCAAGCGCTGAATGTTTTCCGCGCTGAACATCGAAACGGCGGAAATCACTCCGTCATCGGTGATGCCAAAGCGCGCGCGCTGGGCGTCGCTCATGCCCGCAAGCACGTCAGGGCCGAGGGTGACGCCGTAATTCAGAAAGGCCGCAACGGCGCTGAACAGGGCGAGCGCGATGATGAGATAGAGAAAGATCATCGCCGGGTCCGGCAGGCGATTGCCCGCGCGCTCGACAAATCCAAGAATTCCGCGCGCGCGCTCGACGCCGCCTGAGCCCTGATCGGCCATCATGCCTCCCCAGCCTGCGGCGTCTCGCCGCAATAATTTTCGGTCTTGACGACCTAGCGCAGATTGTTGCGCGATGACCAGCGCAGAGCCTCAACGCTGACGCGCGCACGCCGCGAAATCGTCAGAAATAGCCGCCAGAGTCCAAGTCAATCCGTCCTGCCGGAGCGCCCATGCCGTATCGCTCGCTCAATGCCGACAACATCGTAGCGACGCTGGAACAGCTGCACCGACGCGTGAGCGAACGCTTTCCTGAGCGCGGATTAAGCGAAGTCGCCGCTGAAGTTCTCGCCATCGCCAAGCAAGACCGCAAACGCGCACGCGCCGCCAGCCGCCCGCTTTTCCTCGTTCGGCTCGGCGTGGCCGGCTTCATCGCCGCTGGGATCTTCGCCATTGCTTCGGCGATCGCGTCGCGCTGGATCGACATGTCCGCCATCGGGCTCGACCGCTTAAACACCGCCGGTCTCGACTTCATCTCCGCCGTCGAAGCGCTTGTGAACCTGTTGGTCCTGACGGGCGCGGGCGTATTCTTCCTGACGACGCTGGAAGAGCGCATAAAACGCAGACGCGCGCTCGAAGACATCCACGAACTGCGCTCGCTCGCGCATGTCGTGGACATGCATCAGCTCACCAAGGACCCGATGGCGATGGCGTCGGGGCGCAAGACCGCCTCCTCGCCCGACCACGACATGACCGCATATCCGCTCTCGCGCTATCTCGACTATTGCGCCGAGATGCTTTCGCTCATCAGCAAGATCGCCGCGCTTTATGCGCAAAATGTGCGCGATCCGGTGGTCATCAACGCTGTCAACGACATCGAAAATCTGACGACGGGCCTTTCGCGCAAGATCTGGCAGAAGATCATGACCCTGCGCGAAATGGAGCCGGAAGCGTTCTGAGCTGCACGCAACCGGCGCGCCTGCTTATCATGGCCTAGATGAAAGCCTTCGCGACGCTGCTCGACCGCCTGACGCACGCTTCCAGCTCTGCGGCCAAGCGCGCCCATCTCATTCGTTTTCTGAACGAGAGCGCCGACCCTGAGCGCGGCTGGGCTCTGGCGGCCGTGCTCGGCGCGGTGAAGCCTGCGCGTCTGACAGCGACCCAATTGCGCGCTCTGGCGGACGGCCGGCTCGACCGCGTCCTGTTTGATCTGTCGCATGACTTTGTCGGCGACCTCGCTGAAACGCTGGCTTTGAGCTGGGAGCGCCGGCCGGGCGCAAATCGCGAGCCTGAGCTCTGCGAGATTATCGACGCGGTAAGCGGACTGCGCGGCGAAGCGCTGTGCGCGCAGGTCGAACGCCTGCTCGACGCTCTCGATACAGATGAACGCTGGGCGTTTCTGAAACTGCTGACGGGCGGGGCGGCGAAATTGCTGACGCCGAAACAGGCGCGGCGCGCGCTTTCAGTCTGGGGCGGCAAGGCGCAGACCGAGCTGGAAGCTGTCTGGAGCGCGCAGTCTCCGCCCTATACGGAGCTATTCGCCTGGCTGACGGAGGATGCGCCCGCGCCGGTCGTCAATGCCGAGGAAGCCTACCGTCCCGTCATGCTGGCACGTGACTTTGACCCTGGCGCAATGACCGAACCCTTCACGCCTGAGCGCTTCGCTGCAGAGTGGAATTGGGACGGCGCGCGCGTCCAGGCGGTCTGTGCGCATGGCGCGCTTCGGCTGTTTGCGCGCGGCGGCGACGACATCACGGAAGCGTTTCCGGAACTCGCCGACGCATTCGCGCGCGACGCCTGCATGGACGGCGTCTTGATCCTGCACGACCGCAATGGCTCGCCTGCTCCGTATGCTGCACTTGAAGCCCGCCTGAAACGCAAATCCATCACATTGAAGCAAGCGCGCGCGCAGCCCGCTTCCTTCATCGCCTTCGATCTTCTTGCGCTCGACGGAAGCGATCTGCGTGATGCGCCGTTGCGTGAGCGGCGCGCGCATCTCGAACAACTCTTGTCGGAAGCGCAAAGCGTGCGCGTTCGGCTGTCGCGACTAATCGCATTTTCCGACCTCGACGACTTACGCGCCGCGCGCGCCGCGCAGGACGAAGCGCCCAGCGACGGGATCATTCTCAAGCGCTGGGACGGGACCTATTTCGCAGGGCGGCGAACGGATGACTGGTTGCGTCAGCGCGGCGCCCCCCATGTCGTCGATGCCGTCCTGCTCTATGTCGAACAAGCCGCTCCGGGTGCTGTGGAGCAATTCACGCTCGGCGTCTGGACGCATGCTGACGGCGCGCGCGTGCTCGTGCCTGTCGGCAAGGCGGACAACGCGCTGAGCGAGGAGGAAATCGCTGAAATCCACAGCTATGCGCGCGCCAACACGGTGGAGCGCTTCGGACCCGTGCGATCGCTAGCCGCCAGCGAGGACGCCGGTCTGGTCGTTGAGCTATCGTTCAAAGCTGTGGAGCACGCCGCGCGCCGGAAAGCTGGCCTTGCCCTGCGCGAAGCGCGCGTTACGCGGCTGCTCCTGGACAAAACGCCTGGCGCAGCAGCGGATATTAGCGCTTTAAGCGCATTGGCGCCCGCCCACAAAGACTGAGCCCGCCACGCCGCTGCGCGAGAGAGAATCGCCTATCCTCGCCGCTCTTCACGGCACATGCAGGGCCTAAGTTCATGTGAGCTCTGTTGATTTGTGCACGGTAAAAATCACAGATGCGTCGTGTCAGTTTCGCTCGGCGAAACGCGCAACGCCACGCGGTCGAACGCCAGGAGGACGACATGGAATCCCTGTTCCGAGAATTTCTGCCGAGCAGCCTAGACGGGCTCGCGCCTTTGCTGGCCAATGCGGTGATGGCCGCGATCTTTCTTGTCGTCGGTTTCTGGTTCGCCGGCGTCGCCGCCACGTTCATCCGTAAACGCGCAACTTCAAGCGAGCGCATCGACGACACTCTGGGCAGCTTTTTCGCGTCCATCGCGCGCTACGCCATCCTCACGGTCGTCATCATCGCCGTCCTGCAACGCTTCGGCTTTGAGGCGACCTCGCTCGTCGCCGTCCTCGGCGCCGCCACGCTGGCCGTCGGCTTTGCGCTGCAAGGCGTGCTCGGCAATGTCGCAGCGGGCGTCATGATCGTGTTCTTCCGCCCCTACAAGCTGGGCGACTTCGTCGATATCGGCGACAATTCCGGCACGGTGAAGGACATCAATCTCGTCTCGACCGAGCTGAACACGCCGCAGAACATCAAGATCATCGTTCCCAACGGCGAGGCCTGGGGCTCGGCGATCACAAACTATTCGGCGCACGACCGCCGGCGAATGGATATCACCGTCGGCATCTCCTATGACGACGACATTGAGACGGCCATCGACACCGTGTTGAAAGTCGCGCGCGATAACGCGCTGATCATCAATGAGCCTGCCGAGCCTTGGGTCCGGGTCGTCGAACTCGCCGACAGCTCCGTCAATCTTCAGCTGCGCGCCTGGGCGATGCAGCCCGATTTCTGGGAAGCCAAGTTCGGTCTCACACGCGCCATCAAAGAAGCGCTGGACGCCGCCGGCGTCGAAATCCCTTATCCGCATCAAACGATTGTTCGCAAAGACGCTGCGGCGGACGACGCTTGAGCTTGACGCCCCCCATGCCGGGCGAGCCTGTTTACAGGCTTCGCCTCGGCGCGCGGGTCAGGTAAAAGCTAATCCATGAGTGAAGAAACCCCTCCCAGACGCAGAGCCCGAGCCGAAGGGTTCGGACGCCGGTTGACCGCCGTTTCGAGCGGCGACCTGCTGAGACTGGTGATCGCTTCGGCCATTGTCGGCGTGGTGTTGAGCCTGTTCGGCGTCGATCCGGCCCGGCTTTGGACCGATTTCTTCGGCGCCATCGCGGACGCTTTCGGCGAGCTGGGTCCCACGCTGCAACGCGCGGTGCGCTACGTCGTTTTCGGCGCCGTCATCGTCGTGCCGATCTGGGTGTTTTTCCGGGTATTGGGCGCGATGTTCCCGCGCAATGACGACTAGGCTGCAATCGCGATTGCAGCGTTAAGCATAACGCTAAACTCGACGTTCACGCAGTGGCGCCAATATGCGGCGTAATTCATCGGCCGCTGAGCGTCGTAATGAGCTTTGAACGTCTCCCTCTGGAGCGCACATCCGCGATCG
>JAUIEH010000471.1 GCA_030428405.1 Alphaproteobacteria bacterium | reverse complement strand
GCGCGAAGACGCGGTGAAGCGCAGCGCGCGCGCGCTCGGCTTCGATCAGGTCAAAATCGCCCGCGCCGACGAACCCTGGGACGCCGAAGCGCATCTGCGCCGCTTCGTCGAACTGGGCCGCCATGGCGACATGGACTGGATGGCGACGACGCAGGAGCGCCGCGTCCGTCCAACGGCGATGTGGCCCGATGCGCGTTCAGCCGTCGTCGTGGCGAGCAATTACGGTCCGGCGCGCAACCCGCTGGAGCGGCTGGCGCATAAAGAGCTTGGCCACATCAGCGTTTATGCTCAGGGTTCTGACTATCACGACGTGATGAAAAAGCGCCTGAAGCGCCTGGCCCGGATATTCGCCGAGGAGACGGGCGCCGAGGTCAAGGTCTTCGTCGACACCGCGCCCTTGATGGAAAAGCCGCTGGCGGAGAAATCCGGTCTCGGCTGGCGCGGCAAGCACACCAATCTGGTCAGCCGCGAATTCGGCTCCTGGCTGTTTTTGGGCGTGATGCTGACGGCGGCGGAACTGCGCGCCGATGCAGCCGAGGCCGATCATTGCGGCGCCTGCCGGGCCTGTCTCGACATCTGCCCGACACAGGCTTTCCCGGCGCCCTATGAGCTCGATGCGCGACGCTGCATCTCCTACCTCACCATCGAGCACAAAGGACCGATCCCGCTCGAGTTTCGCGACGCGCTCGCCAATCGCATCTATGGCTGCGACGACTGCCTCGCGATTTGTCCCTGGAACAAATTCGCCAAGACCGCGCGCGAGCAGGCGTTTCATCCACGCATCGAGCTGAGCGCGCCCATGCTTATCGATCTGGCGCTTCTCGATGAGGCCGCTTTCCGCGCTTTTTTTGCAGGCAGTCCGGTGAAACGGCTTGGCCGGGCGCGCTTCTTGCGCAATGTGGCGCTCGCATTGGGCAATTGCGAGGATGAGAGCGCCATGAGCGCTGTTGAGCGGCTTCTCGATGACGACGAGCCATTGGTGCGCGGCGCAGCAATCTGGGCGGCGGGCAAGCTCGCGCCGGCGCGGTTTGCGGCGCTGCGCGCGACCCGTATTGACCATGAGACGGATGAAGACGTGCGCGCGGAATGGCGCGCTTTCGCCGGGCCTGACGCGTGAGTTTCGAACCTGATCGCGCCGAGCGCATCGGCCTGCGCGCAGACGCCTCGCCGCGCCGGCGCTCAATCTGGCGCATCGTGCGCGGCGTCGCCATCGGCCTCGGCGCCATGATGCTGGCGAGCGTTCTCTGGGTCGAGGTCTATCGCTTCATAGGTCCGCCCAGCACGCTGAACATGACGCTGCGCGCGTTTCAGGGCGCGGAAGTGCGCCGTGACTGGGTTCCGATCGACGAGATATCGCCGCATCTCATCCGCGCCGTCATCGCCGCGGAAGACAGCCGCTTTTGCAGCCATGCCGGTTTCGACATCGACGCGCTTCAGGACGCCGTCGCGCAATGGCGTCGCGGGGACGGTCTGCGCGGCGCCTCGACCATTTCTCAGCAGACGGCGAAAAACGCGTTTCTCTGGAATGGCGGCTCGTTTCCGCGCAAGGCGGCGGAGGCTTGGTTCACGGTGTGGATGGAGCTGCTCTGGCCCAAGCGCCGTGTGATGGAGGTCTATCTCAATCTCGCAGAATGGGGCGACGGCCTGTTCGGCGCGGAAGCGGCGGCGCGCGCGCGTTTCGGCGTGTCGGCCGCGAATTTGTCGCGCGCTCAGGCGGCTCAGCTCGCCGCCGTTCTGCCGAGCCCGAATCGCTGGCGGCTCGACCCGCCGGGCGAATATGTCCGCAACCGCGCCGTCACCATCCAGCAGCGCATGTGGACGGTGGAGGATGACGGCCTCGACGATTGCGTGATCCGCGACTGAGCCGGAAGGCCGGTGTCGGGCGCGTTGGGCCTATTCGCTTGCGTCGGCAGGCAGGCGGACATTGTCCGGCGCCTGACCGGTGCGCCGGGCCTCGATCGCCCGGCCGCGCACGACCAGCGTCTCGATGTCTTCCGGATCGATCGCGAGCGCGGCCTCGACGTCTTCATCCGCCTCGTCATACCGGCCGAGCTGCAGATTGGCCTCGGCGCGCAGGCGCAGCGCCTGCACGTCCTGATCGCGGCGCGTCAGCGAGATGGTGAGGTCCTGCACAGCCTCGGCCCATTCATGCTGCAGACCGCGCGCGAGCGCTCGCTCGACGAGAAGGTCAGGGTTTCCCGGCGCGATGGAGAGCCCGTAGGTCAGGGCGCGTTCGGCCTCGGCGGGAGCGTTCGCGCTGAGCCAGGCCTGACCCGCCTGATGCAACATGGCGGCGCGCACATCGATTGAGCCGGCGTCGGGTGCGGCGGCGGCGGACTCCAGGCGCGCGGCGCCTTCCTCATACTGACCAAGCGCGATCAAAGCCGAGGCGACGCAGTGACGCGCCGGCGGCCCGCCGCTTTCAAACTGCCAGGCGATAGCGGTCTCAT
>JAUIEH010000022.1 GCA_030428405.1 Alphaproteobacteria bacterium | reverse complement strand
GCATTGATCCGCAAGCGTTGAGACGTGATTGGGCGACATTCTTTGCGCGCGAAGCGGAAGCCGCTCCAGGGCGAAGCATATTGGCGGTGACGTCGAATGGCGTGGCGCGCTTTGCGCTTGACGTCATCAGCGCCGCGACGCGGCCCGATGCGATCAAGCTGAAGACGGGCGCATATGGCGTGTTCGAACTATCCGCAGGCGGCGTGACGTTGTTGGAATGGAATTTGCGGCCCTGAGCGCTACGCCACGCGCATGAAACTCCAGCCGCGCTCTAGCCAGGCTCGAACGTGCCCAGCGTGCGTAGCGTGAATTGGATGCGAAACGTGTCGCCGTCCTGGAACTCCGGATTGACGACGTGATTGTTCTCGTAGCTGACGATGAGATGGAGGCACTCGTCTCGGTAATAGAGTCCCGTGATTGACCGTGTCGTGATGTCCGTATCGAGATTGCGATCGGCCGAGGCGAACGCGCCAAGATGATCAGTGAAACGAACGCGCGATTGCACGCGCGCAGATTCAAGCGGTCGGCCGGAATTGATCTGATCGGCGAAGTCCAGATAGCGAAATGAGAAATCTACTGGTCCGACGGAGGTCTGGAAATCGACGTCTAGACGCTGCAGGTCAAAGTCGGCCTCGTCGAGCCGGAACGAGGTGGTGATGCCGGTGCGCGAATTGAGGAAGAAGCGGGTCGAGCCGATGATGTCGGATTGCGAGCCGTCAAGGCCGGAAATCGGGTCGAAGGCGTTGTTGTCGTCGCCGCGATAAATCTGGCCAAGGAAGACTGACGCTTCGCCCCCATTATTCCAGAACGCCATCGCGCGCCCGCCGACGGTTGCACGCGCGCCGTCTTCCCAGCTGTCATAGCCGCCATTGCGGTTGACGTCGATAAACGAGCTTTCGTCGAAGTCAAACAGCAGACTGTCTTCGTTCGGAATATCGCGATTGTTGCCGCCCTCGGGCGAAAACACCAAAGAAACATATGGCTCGAGCACGACGTTCACGCCGCCGAATGAGCGGCCGAGCGGATATCGGAAATCTGCGCCGACGTGACTTAATCCGCGCACGAACGTGTCGTTGATGACCCCGTTATTCGAATTAGTGTAATCGGAGATGTTGTAGATGTCCGCACGCGCGAGCGCGAATGGCGTCGTTACGAGGCCGGAGTCGTGAAAGATCGGCCGCCGCCAATCCAGTTCGGCCGTGATGCGGCGGCTGTCTTCAGCGGCGTTGCGTTCAATGAAGGCGGTTGATGCGCGCGCCTCGACGCGACCGCCGAATAACGGCTCGTTGAAGGCGCGTCGGGCTTCGATCGCCGGCAGCACATTCGGGATGGAGTCATTGCTTTCGCCAAAACGGCGCGTCTGGAACGAAATTGCGGCCAGGCTGGCGTAGTAATCATCGTCTTGACCAACGGCGAAGAGCTGACTGATCAGTCGCTGCGAGCCCGTGTTGTAGAGACCGCGGCGGTCTTCGATGTCAGGGATTTCATAACGCGGCATGTAATAGGGATCGCTGACGCGCTCGATGCCGAAGCCCCAGTCCCAATCACGATTAATCCGGAACGCGCCTTCGCCGAAAATATGGCTGCGCCAACGCTCCTCGCCAGACAAAACGCCGTCGGCGTCGACGTCTTGCTCGTAAGTGCCGCTGGTGACGAACTCGACGAAACCGGAATGGAAACGCCGCCGGAATTCCAATCCCAACCACGGATTGACATTGCTCATATAGCGCGGGCTGATCGTGAGGTCGGTATGGTCTGATATCGCCCAGAAATAGGGCTGTTCGTAAAAAGTGCCGAGCGCCGAAGAATCGCCTATCGCGGGCAGCATGAAGCCCGAATGCCGACCGACTGTCGGATCGGAATGAGCGAAATAGGGCATGTACAAGACCGGAACGCCGCCGAGTTCAAAGACGGCGTCGCGATAATAGACCATCTCGCTGTCTTGATCCTGCACCACGCGGCGCGCGCGCAGGCGCCAGGTCGGTCGGCGTTCGCGGCCATTTTCTGAACAGGCGTCGCAGGCGGTGTAGAAGGCGCGGTCGAACTCATTGCGCGTGGGGCTGCGGCGAATGATTCGCGCTGCGCCGATCGTGGCGTTGTCGGGCAAACGAATGCCGACCTCATCGCCCACGCCGCTCGAGAGGTCCGAAGCGAGTTCGATTTCTTCGGAGAAGACAGCGACGCCGTCATCCTGAACGACGGTGACATTGCCGCGCGCGATGACGCGGTCCTCGCCAGGCAGATAGATCACTTCATCGGCGCGCAGCGTGCGCTGACCGTAGCGCGCTTCCACGCTGCCGCGAGCGATATAGCCGCCAGTCGTCTCGTCCTCGATGACCTCGTCGGCCTCGAGATAAACAGCGCCCTGGTCGAAAGGCGACGCCGCGTCTGCGCCCTCTTGTTGGGCGGCGGCGGGCCATGACGCCAGTGGACCGGCGAGCAAAAGGGCGACAAGCGCCCCGCTTGCGCCGAGTCGGCGTCTGACCGTGCCGTGCATGCGCGGCTCCGTATGTGCGTTATCCCCGCGGGGCTCCCCACCCCGTTGGGTTAATCGATAGCGGACCCTGCTGATTCAGTCCACCACGAGTGACGGTCGTTTGACGCAGCTATTTCGTCCATTTTTCAGGGGATCGAGCGTGATCGAGGCGAATGCGGCGCAGCCCGTCCACAATTGTGCTTTTGCGATCCCAGTTTCAGCGTCGTGCGCATGCGGCGACGCAGACTTTGCGCGCGGGCGCGGGCTGCGAGAAAATCCGTTGAAACGGCGAGGAGAATGCGTGTGAGCGGTCGTTGGGACCGGATCTGGGTCGATGCGCGCCTGGCGCGGATGACAGCGGTTGAGGCCGAGCCTTACGCGATGCTCGAGCACGGCGCGATCGCCGCGAAAGACGGCAAGATCGCCTGGCTCGGCGCGATGACCGACCTGCCGGACGCGCCCGACGCGCTCGCCGAGGAGGTCGTTGCTTGCGAAGGCGCCTGCATCACGCCGGCTTTGATCGACTGCCATACCCATCTGGTCTTCGCGGGAGACCGGGCCGGGGAATATGCGCTGCGCCTGGAAGGGGCGAGCTATGAGGAAATCGCGCGCGCTGGCGGCGGCATCCTTTCGACCGTCAACGCGGTGCGCGCCGCTGAAGTGAATGATCTCGTCGAAGCGTCATTGCCGCGTCTCGACAGCCTCATTGCGGACGGCGTCGCGACTGTGGAGATCAAGTCCGGATACGGCCTCAACTTAGATGGCGAGCGCGCCATGCTCGAGGCTGCGGGGCGGCTTGCGGAGATGCGCCGCGTGCGCGTGCGCCGGACCTTTCTCGGCGCGCACGCGCTGCCGCCCGAATTCGTCGGCCGCAGCGAAGAATACATCACCTATCTCTGTGAGGAGATGCTGCCGGCGCTCGCCGCCGATGGTCTCGTCGATGCTGTCGATGCGTTCTGCGAGCGCATCGGTTTTTCGCCAGCGCAGACAGAGCGGGTGTTTCAGGCCGCGTGCGCCCACGGCTTGCCGGTCAAGCTGCATGCCGAGCAATTGTCCAACCAGCGTGGCGCAAGTCTGGCCGCTCGGTACAAAGCTTTGTCGGCCGATCATCTCGAGTTCCTCGACGAGGAGGGCGTCGCGGACATGGCCGCGGCGGGCGCGGTCGCGGTGATATTGCCCTGCGCATATTATTTCCTGCGCGACGAGACGCCGCCGCCGATCGAAAAACTGCGCGCGGCGGGCGTCGACATGGCTGTCGCGACGGACTGCAATCCCGGCTCCTCGCCTTGCGCCTCGCTCCTGCTCGCAATGAACATGGCTTGCGCGCTCTTCCGGATGACGCCGGCCGAAGCGCTCGCGGGCGCAACGCGCAACGCATCCAAGGCGCTCGGGCTCGGCGACGAGACCGGAACGCTTGAAGTCGGCAAGGCGTGCGATCTTGCCGTCTGGGACATCGCGCATCCGGCTGAGCTGTCTTATTGGATGGGCTTGTCGCCCTTGCGCAGCCGTGTTGTGGCTGGATCGCCGGATACAGAGACGATTGGAGCCCACTCATGAGCGATGCCGATGGTGCAGCTGCCCCGGACGCCGCCGAGCTCTCGTCGCTGCAACAGCGCGCCCAGGCTGGCGAGGCGGACGCAAAGGCCGCACTCGGAAAGCATCTGATCATGTCGGGCGGCGAGGCGGATGTCGTGCGACGCGGCGCCCAGCTCGTCGCTGAGGCTGCGGCGGCGGGGGAGCCGAATGGCCTCACGCTTCAGGCGTTGTTCGCCGCCACGGGACTGTTCGTGCCGCAAAACTGGGACGAAGCGTTCGACATGTGTGCGCAAGCTGCCGAGGCGGGATCTGATTTCGCGCGAGGTCAGCTGGCGGCCTTGGCGGGCGTCGCCGAGCGCGACGCCGTGACATCCTGGCGCGAGCTGCGCGCCGGCATCGACATCGCCGCTCTCATGCGCGCCCCGCCCGCAACGAGCCGCAGCGCTTCGCCGAATCTCTCGCTCGTTCCCGGATTTGCGAGCCCAGCTGAATGCGCCTGGCTGATGGAGCGCGCAGCCCGCCGGCTCAAGCGGGCGCGCATCTATGACGCGACCAATCATGCGGGCGCTGAGAACGAGGGGCGCAATAACTCGGACGCCAATTTCCCTTTTCTCGACCTCGATCTCGTCATCCTGATCCTGCAGCAGCGCATGGCGCGGCTGACGCCGATCCCGCTATTCGGCACGGATGCGCCGACGGTTCTGCACTATGTGCCCGGCCAGCGCTTTGAGGCGCATTTCGATTACCTCACGCCGGCGACGCCTTCGATGGCTGAGGATCTGGCGCGTTGCGGCCAGCGCATCACGACCTTCCTCATCTATCTCAACGAGGACTTTGAGGGCGGGGAGACTGACTTTCCCGATGCGGGTCTGCGCGTGCGCGGCAAGGCGGGCGAGGGCGTGTTCTGGTCCAATGTGAAGCCCGATGGCGAGGTTGACCCGATGACCCGGCATGTCGGTCTCGGCCCGACGCGTGGCGAGAAATGGGTGTTCTCGCAATGGATCAGGGATCGGCCGCAAAGCTGGTGAGCGCGTCACATGGTTTGGCCGGCTTGCGATTGACGCCGCGCCGCGCGAGGTCGAGTTTCAGCTGAAGCGAACACGAACGGAGACGCTCTTTCATGACCGCAGCCGCCGTTAAGAACGCCCGCGTCATCAAAGCGCCGCGCGGCGCTGAACTGAACGCCAAGAGCTGGCTGTCGGAAGCGCCGCTCCGGATGCTGATGAATAATCTCGATCCCGAAGTCGCCGAGCGTCCCGAAGAGCTTGTCGTCTATGGCGGCATCGGCAAGGCGGCGCGCAATTGGGAGAGCTTCGAGAAAATTGTCGAGGTGCTGAAGCGGCTCGAAGACGATCAGACCTTACTGGTTCAGTCTGGCAAGCCGGTAGGCGTGTTTCCAACCCATCCTGACGCACCGCGCGTTCTCCTGGCCAATTCCAATCTCGTTCCGGCCTGGGCGAATTGGGACTGCTTCAACGCGCTCGATCGTGCGGGTCTGATGATGTACGGCCAGATGACGGCGGGCAGTTGGATATATATCGGCAGTCAGGGCATCGTTCAGGGTACGTATGAAACCTTCGCCGAGATGGGGCGCAAGCATTTCAACGGCGACTTGTCCGGCAAGTGGATACTGACTGCGGGGCTTGGCGGCATGGGCGGCGCGCAACCGCTCGCCGCCGTTTTCGCCGGCGCCTGCATGCTCGCGATCGAGTGTCAGGCCGACCGCATCGAGAAGCGGCTGGAGACGCGCTATCTTGATAAGCGCGCCGACACGCTCGATGAGGCGCTCGCCATGATCAATGAGGCCGTCGCCGCCAAGGCGGCCATATCCGTTGGCCTGCTCGGCAACGCCGCAGAAATTCTGCCCGAACTCATCAGGCGCGGCGTGCGCCCGGACGCTGTCACCGATCAGACATCCGCACACGACCCGGTCAATGGCTATCTGCCCGAAGGCTGGTCCGTCGACGAATGGGTTTCGCGACGCGAGAGCGATCCAAAGTCGGTGGAGAAGGCGGCGCGCGCCTCCATGGCGAAACATGTCGAGGCCATGCTGGCCTTTAAGGAAATGGGCGTTCCGGTTTTCGACTACGGCAATAATATTCGCCAGGTCGCCAAGGATGAAGGCGTCGCGCACGCGTTCGACTTTCCCGGCTTCGTGCCGGCCTATGTCCGCCCGCTCTTTTGCCGCGGCGTTGGTCCGTTCCGTTGGGCCGCGCTCTCGGGTGATCCGGAAGACATTTATAAGACCGACGCCAAGGTGAAAGAGCTGATCCCGGATGATCCGCATCTGCATCGCTGGCTGGACATGGCGCGAGAGCGCATCGCGTTTCAGGGCCTGCCCGCGCGCATTTGCTGGGTCGGTCTTGGTCAACGTCATCGATTGGGTCTTGCGTTCAACGAAATGGTGGCCTCAGGTGAATTGTCCGCCCCCGTCGTAATCGGGCGAGACCATCTCGATTCCGGCTCGGTCGCGTCGCCCAATCGCGAAACCGAGGCGATGATGGACGGCTCCGACGCCGTGTCCGACTGGCCGCTTCTGAACGCTTTGCTCAATTGCGCGTCCGGTGCGACCTGGGTGTCGCTGCATCACGGCGGCGGCGTCGGCATGGGCTATTCGCAGCATTCCGGCATGGTGATCGTCTGCGACGGCTCGGAGGCCGCTTCGCGCCGCATCGCGCGCGTATTGTGGAACGATCCGGCCACCGGCGTCATGCGCCATGCCGACGCCGGCTATGACGAGGCGGTCGCGTGTGCGCGCGAGTTTGGCCTCGATCTGCCCATGCTCGACGGCTGAGCCGGGAAAGCGGTCAGGAAGGAGAGACTGCGATGTTCCGAACGCGTTTGGTTCTTAGTGCTGCGGCGCTCGTTGTCGTTGCTGCGGCGTGCGAGACCGATGGTGGTTATTATGACAGTCCGCGGCTCGGGCCCGGCTATGTCGAAATCGCCAATAACCAGCGTTTCGGCGTGAGTTACCGGCCGGACCTCAATGCCGCTCTTATAACCTTTACGCTGATCGGTTCGTTTGCGGAGGGCGGCGAAGAGCGCATCCCGCCGACCGAAGCGCAATGGCGTGAGGCGGCGATCGCCGCTGCGCCGGAAGGCTGCATTTTGGCCAGCCTCGAGCGCGAAGCCGATGACGCTTACAGCGCGACCTATGACTGTCCCTGACGCGCTCGAATGATCCGCGCAAGACGCAAGAGGGTTGAACGATTATGATGCTGAGATCGATTGCAGCAGGGTTGGCGCTGATGGCGCTTGCGGCGGGAATGAGCGGCGCGAATGCGCAGGACGGTAACTGGGCCGTCGTCATCCATGGCGGCGCCGGCGTCATCGAGCGCGGCTCGCTTAGTCCGGAAGATGACGCCGCCTATCGCGCCTCAATGACGGCGGCCGCGCAGGCCGCGAGCGCCATTCTTGGCGAAGGCGGCTCAAGTCTCGATGCGGTCGAGGCGGCGGTGCGTCTCCTGGAAGATGACGATCTCTTCAACGCCGGCCGCGGCGCCGTGTTCACGGCGGACGGCCACAACGAACTCGACGCCTCGATCATGGATGGCCGCAATCGCGCGGCCGGCGCGGTCGCCGGCGTGACCAATATTCGTAATCCGATCACGCTGGCGCGCGCGGTCATGGAGCAGTCTCAGCACGTCATGATGGCGCGCGAGGGGGCGGAGGCGTTCGCGGAATCCGTCGGCATAGAGACAGCGCCGCCGGAATATTTTTATACGGAGCGGCGCTGGCGGCAATTGCAGCGCGTGCTTCAGGAAGGCGCGCTGCGTCCCTTGCATCGCTTCGGCACGGTTGGCGCAGTGGCGCTTGATAGCGAGGGTCACCTCGCGGCCGCGACGTCTACGGGCGGCATGACCGCCAAACTCTATGGCCGTGTCGGCGACAGTCCCGTCATTGGCGCGGGCACCTATGCCGATGACGCATCGTGTGCGGTCTCAGCGACCGGTCATGGCGAGTTCTTCATCCGCGCCGCGGTTGCGCGCACGATCTGCGCGCGCGTCGAACTTCTCGGCGAAGACCTACAGACCGCCGCCGACGCCGTCGTGCGCGAGGAACTCGTCGAGATGGGCGGCGATGGCGGCGTCATCGCGGTCGATGCGTCAGGCGCGATGGTCTGGAGCATGAACTCCGAAGGCATGTATCGCGCGCGCGTGTCGTCCGGTTCTGACCTCGAAGTCGCGATCTACGCGGACGAAGGCTGAAGCGCGGCGCTCGGTTCGCGATTGGCCGCGCCGGGCGCAGACGGGTGCGTAGGCGTCGCGCTCAGTCGTTCAGCCGGTATGTGATTTCAGTTTCCAGGCGCGCGCGTTGTAGAATTTGGCTGCTGGCCGCCGCGCCGGGGGCGGCTTGTCTGGCGTAGACCTGAATGCGGCCGGCTTGCGCCGACTGGATTTCGCCGATGCGCGCATCGTTCTCGATGGCGAACCGGTCGGCGGTCTCGCGCGCGTTCTCATAGGCTTCGCGCACGAGCTCGGCGCGCATGGCGCTGAGTTCGCCGAAGGTGTAGTGGGGCCCGTCCGCATCACCGATCAGGACGCCGATGTCGCGCGCCAATATGTCCGTCTGCAGACTGGCTTCCGCAACGCTCTCGACATTGGCGCTGCGCACGGTGATGAGACGGCGCAGCTGATAGCGGCGCGCTGGCTCGGGCGGCGCGCTCAAATCGTCGAGTGCGTCGCGCGCCACGAAGGGCCCGATGATGATTTCGGCCTCGTCCAGCCCTTGAGAAAGCAGAAAGGAGACGGCCGCGTCCGAGCTTGCGTCGAGCCGCGCCTGTGTGGCGGCGAGTTCCGCTCCCGTCGCCGTCAACGCGAATGACCAGACGGCGAAATCCGCAACGATTTCACGCTCCGCGGCGCCGATAAAGCTCGCCGTGCGCGTATCGCGCGGCGCTGTGTAGGAGATGCCGCCGGCGATGAACCAGCCTGCGACCGCAATGCCGCCCGCAACCAGGATCGAGCCTAGAAAACCTGCAGCCACGCCCGGTCCTTCCGAGCGGCTAAAAGTCGCCATTCATCCACCCCAGTATTTAATCAGTACACGTGCTCAGTAACCCTGAGCCGCTCCGTCCTTACGCATTTCGGATGCGCCGAAATATACTCCCGTTTCCGGATCGCGCATGATCGCCTGATAGCCCCCGAAGCCGCCATCTCCGTCCTCAAGCACATGGCCGCGCGCCTCAAGCGCTGCGCGCACCTCCGGCGAAACGCCGCTTTCGACATAGACCGTGCCGACGCCTTCTCCGCCCGTGCCCGTCGGCTCGCTCGTTCCCTCATGGCGCCAGCGCGCGGCGTCACCGGCTTCCTGCACGTTCATGCCGTAATCGATCATGTTGACAAGAATTTGAACATGGCCCTGCGGCTGCATGCCGCCGCCCATGACGCCGAAGGAGAGCCAGGCCTCGCCGTCGCGCGTCACCATGGCGGGGATGATCGTATGGAAGGGGCGTCGGCTGGGCATGTAGACATTCGGATGGCCCTCATCCATGGCGAATAATTCGCCGCGGTCCTGCAGCATGAAGCCGAGCCCGTCGGGCACGAGCCCCGAACCCATGCCGCGATAATTCGACTGGATGAGCGACACCATCATGCCGTTGGAATCCGCAACGGTGAGATAGGTCGTGTCGCCGTCTTCCAGAGCCGGCGGATCGCCGAAAGTGACCTCCGTCATGGCCGCGTCCATCGAGATGAGCGCGCGGCGCGTATCGGCGTATTGCTCAGACAAAAGACTATCCAGCGGCGCGTGGCTGAAAGAGGGGTCGGAGTAAAACCGCGCCCGGTCTTCAAAGGACAGGCGCTTGGCCTCGATCTGCACATGCAGGCTGTCGGCGGAGCCATAGCCCATCGCGGCGAGGTCGTACTCCTCAAGGATCTGCAGCATCTGCAGCGCGGCCACGCCTTGCGTGTTGGGCGGCAGCTCCCAGACGTCATAGCCGCGATAATTGACGCTCGCGGGGGCCACCCATTCCGCTTCATGAGCGGCCAGGTCCTCATAGCGCAGATAGCCGCCGATGCGCTGCATATAGGCGTCGATCGTGCGCGCGATGTCGCCTTCGTAGAAGGCTTCCGCGCCGCCTTCCGCGATAGCGCGATAGGTGTTCGCTAAATCGGGATTGCGGAAGATATCGCCATGGCCGGGCGCTGCGCCCTCGGGCCAATAGGTCGCGCGCGCATTCTCGATTTCCTCGAGCATGCCGTCTTCGTGCGCCTCCTCGAGGCGCGAACGGTTGGCTTCCCAGTAATAGGAAATCACCTGGGTGACGGGGAAGCCTTCCTCCGCATACGAAATGGCGGGCGAGAGAATGTCGCTCATCGGCAAAACACCGAAGCGTTCATGCAGCGCAAACCAGCCCGAGACCGCGCCGGGCGTCGAGACGGGAAGGGCGCCGAAGGGCGGGATGGTCTCGCGTTCGCCAAGCTCTTCGCGCAATTGCTCATAGCTCAGGCCCTGCGGCGAGCGCCCGGAAGCGTTGAGACCGTGCACCTCGCCGGTCTCAGGATCATAGACCAGAGCGAAGAGGTCGCCGCCGACGCCATTACCCGTCGGCTCCATAAGGCCGAGCGCTGCGTTCGCCGCAATCGCTGCGTCCACCGCGGAGCCGCCCTGGCGCAAAATGTCGACCGCGATCTGCGTGGCGAGAGGGTGCGCTGTCGCCGCCATGCCGTGCTGCGCGATGACGGGCGAGCGCGACGCAAACCAGTCCCCCATCACCCGGTCGCCGGGCTGAGGATTTTCGGGTCCGGTGAAGGCGGCGCCAGGTTGCGTGGTCAAGAGGGCGAGGGCGGTTGCAGCTGCGAGGGGTCGTTTCATAAGCGGAATGTCACCATAGCTGGCGCGCGGCGTCCATTGCTCAAACTGCGCATCCATTGGCGCGGTGAGCCGCATCTTTAGCGTTGGAACGCCAATTGTGGAGAGCGTCATGAAACGACACGCCCTGTCCGCCGCCTGTTTGACGATTTGGGCGGCCGTCGCTGCGACATGGTTTGCGCCGGGCGTGCGCGCACAGGACGCTCCAGCAGCGCCGCAAGAGCCCTGGGCCGAGGTCATGCTGCTCGGCATGACGCATTTCGCTGGCTCCTCGGGCGACATGTTCTCCGTTGAAGTCGACGACGTCCTCGCACCCCGGCGCCAGCGTGAGATCGAAGCCGTGGCCGAGGCGCTGGCGGCCTGGGAGCCGACCATCGTGGCGGTTGAGCGACGCCCCGACCGCGAAAACCTGCAGTCGGATTACCAAGCCTATGTCCGCGGCGAACACGAACTGAGCGTCAATGAGGTGCAGCAGCTGGGCTTTCGTATCGCGGCCATGCGCGGCCTCGACCGCGTTGCGCCGATCGATGCGGCAGGCCCGGGCATCGAGGTCGATTACGATCCAGAGACCAATACCGGCATGGCCGCAATCATGCCGGAGCTGATGGCGTTCGGTCAGCCGCTGGTCGATGGAATTTCGCAGGAATTCGCAGACCGCTCGATCGGCTCGTTTCTGCGCTGGTTCAATGCGCCCGAACAACTCGCGCAGAACCACGCATTCTATCATCGCTTCATGATGCGCATCTGGAATGAGGACGACCCGTCCGGCGCCTTGATGGTCGCGGACTGGTACGGACGCAATCTCATCATTGTCCAGAACATATTGCGTGAAGCCCAACTGGCGGCCGACGCAGGCGAGACCGCGCGCGTGCTCGTCATTATCGGCCAGGGGCATGTCCCGACCATGCAGCGCTTTATCGAGGATTCGCCTTATCTCGAGCGTGTGGACGTGCGCGACTGGCTGCCGGTCGAGTAGGGCGCGCCTTCCCGACCGGCAGCTTTGTGCGTCTTAATCGTCGTCGCGGCCGAGAATGCCGCCAAGCGCGCGCTGCAGCGGGTCGACCTCTTCTTCCGCCGCCGCTTCCTCGCCGGATTCGCCGTCGGCCTCTTCATCATTGGACGGAACGCCGAGAAAATTGCGGACGGCGTCGCCTGCGTCGCCGCCGATATTCTCATCGACCAGGCGGCCGACATCTTCGCCCACGGAGTTTCCTTCCTCGCCGCCGATCCGGATCGATCCGATCGAGCTCAGCGCGGCTTGCGTATCAATGCGCGGCGAAACCGAATTCCACGGGCCCTGGATGATGACCGGCACTTCGACGCCGGAAAGATCGGATGCGCCGCCCTGACCTTCAGCCGAGGCCACTAGAGCCGGCGTCAGCACGAAGTCGACGCTCTGACCGCCAATGTCGAGATCGCCCGCGCCCGTCACCCGCAGAAGCGGGCTCAACATGCGCATGTCGTTCGTGGTGGCCACGCCATTGGCGACGTTGAACGTCGCGGTAAGCTCGGAGAAGTCCGTGTCTTCGCGCGAATTCAGCGCCGAGCTGAGACCGCCGACGCCGCCCGACAACAAGTCGCGCGCGCCGCGTGCGATGCGGCCGAGATCGACGCCGCGCAGGGCGCCGTCGCGGAAGGTGAACGAGCCCGTGCCGGCAAGGCTGCGCATGATGGCGGCCTGCGAAGCGCCGGCGGCGCGCAGGTCGAAACGCGTCGTGCCGCGGCCTTCGACGCGGTCGAATTGCGCTACGCTGGTGAGCAGCTCCAGCGACTCGATGTTTTCGAGCGCGCCTTCGATTTCAAAGCTCGGCGTGGAGCTGCGCGCATTGACCACGACGTCGAGCGAGCCCGTGCCGTCAAACGCGCCAAGCTCGGCGATAGTCGCTTGCAAGCGGGCATTGTCCAAGACGAGGTGCAGATTGGCGTTTGTCAGCGTCACATCGCGAAACTGCAGCGTTTCGGCGCGCACCGTGATGTCGGCGTCGGCGATACGCAAAGGCGCAAAGTCGATTGCTTCCTCGCTCCACGGAGGAACGCCGCCGCCGCCGCCCGCACCGCCGCCTTCTTGTTCCGGCAGATAGGGGTTGAGATCGAGGCTCGCGGTCGTCAGCTCGCCTGTGATGCGCGGACGTTCGCCCGAAATGTCGGCGCCGAAGCGGCCCTGCGCCTCAATGTCGTCGAGCGTGATGCGGGCGTTCTCGAATGCGAACGCGCCCTGGTTGGCGCTGACTTCGCCGCGGATGGACGCGTTCTCCATCGTTTCGCCGTCAGGCATGGCGTTGCCGAACGCGGCCGCCAGCGCCCGGATGGATGGAACGGAAGCCGAGAGCTCGCCCTCGAACGCGAAGTCCTCGCCGGCCGGCACCGCGCCGTCGGCTTCAAGCGCGGCGAGTTCGCTTTCGAAATTGGCGCGCAGCGTTGCTTCGCCGCCCTCGAGCAGCGTGCGCAGACTGTTGAGGCGGACGTCCACGGACAATGGCTGGCCGTCAACGACTGCATCGCCGTCGACGCTGAGTTCCTGATCCAGCGCGGGCAGGCTGATGGAAGCATTGACCTGTTCGAGGCTATGCGACGCGCCCGCGGCCTCGTCCGTGTACGAAATCGAGCCGTTCTCTATGCGGACGTCGCCGAGCGAGAGCTCCGCCACGGGCAGCGCGCCGGGTGCGCGACGAAATTCCTCGGACGGCGTCGGCGCGCGCGTTCCGCTGGCTTCGCCGAAGGTCCAGTTATTCGTGCCGTCGCGATGGGCGACAAGCGTGATCGTCGGATTAACCAGCACGAACTCGGAAATCTCGACACGTCGCGACAAGAGCGGCAACAGCGCCAGACCCGCGCGCAATTCGCTGACTTCGGCGAGCGCGCCGTTGTCGAAATTTTCGCCGTTCGCGATCGAGACGGTCTCGGCGCGCGCCTGAATGCGCGGGAACAAGGCGATTGAAACCGGACCGCCAAGAGTGACGTCGCGGCCGAGCGTGCGCTCGGCATTGGCTTCGATTTGCTCGCGATAGACGGATTCAGGGATGAATTGCGGGACGATCAGCGCCGCGCCGATGACGATGGCGACGATGACGATGAGGCCGATCAGAAGCTTGCGCATGGGGGATGCGATCCATTTCTGTTGAGGCGGACGACAATAGCGCCCGGCATGGCGGTTTCAGGGCGACGCTATCGCGACGTCTGCGCCTTGGCTAACCAAATAGGGATCGCCGGCCCTGCGCCAAGGCCGCACACCGCTTGAAAGCCGCAGCGCGCGAGAGTAGCTTCCCGCGCTCTTCGGAGCCGCCTTAGCTCAGTAGGTTAGAGCGCTAGATTGTGGATCTAGAGGTCCCCCGTTCGATCCGGGGAGGCGGTACCACTTTTCTCACTGTTTTTTTGGGCGTTTCGCGCGTTTGCGCGGTTGAGACCCTGCGTCTGATCGCCGCCGATTCGGCGGTTTGCGCGTTGTTGCTGCACTGCAACACAGATTGTCGTGCGACACTGGCGGAAATTTTGCATTTTTATAACAGGAGCTTAGTCCGCAGCTGGCGC
>JAUIEH010000470.1 GCA_030428405.1 Alphaproteobacteria bacterium | reverse complement strand
GTCGGATGAATTTCTGCGCGACGCGCCACTGGACGCAGCCGCGCGCGCAGCGCATATGCGCGCGGTGTACGAATTAGCGCGGACAAGAGCGACATGACGACGCCGAGCGAGTTTTCAATGGAGATGCCGGCGCGCGGCGGCGTCATGGCGGGTCTCGATTTCGGCGGCGAGGCGCCGAAACGTCTGATCTTTCTGCACGCCAATGGGATGAATGCCGGCGCTTACCGCCAATTGCTCGCCCCGCTCAGCGATGAGGCGCGCATTCTGGCGCTGGATCTGCGTGGGCACGGGCGCACGAGCCTGCCGGCCGATCCCGAAGCGCTTGAAGACTGGACGGTGTTTCGCGATGACGTCATCGCGCTGATCGAAGCGCTCGGCGAGGGCCCGGTCGTGCTTGCGGGCCATTCTCTGGGTGGCGCAACGGCGCTTATGGCGGCAGGCGAGCGCCCGGATCTCGTGCGCGCGCTCGCACTCGCCGATCCTGTAATGGCGCCGGATGCGCTGCGCCTCCTGACCAAGACGCGCTGGGGGCGCGGCGTTTTGCGCGACAAGCTGCCGCTGGCGCGCGGAGCCTTGCGCCGGCGTGACCGCTTTCCAGACCTGGCGACCGCGATTGACGGATATCGCGGCCGCGGCGGATTTAAGACGTGGCCGGACGAGGCGCTCGAGGACTATGTCGCGCGCGGTTTCGTCGAGCGCGACGGCGGCGTCGAGCTTGCCTGTGCCCCGGCCTGGGAGGCGGCGATATTTTGCGGACAGGGCAACGACCCCTGGCGCGCGGCGAAGAAATTCAGTGCACCGATATTTGTGCGCGCAGCGAGCGGCTACAGCACATGTTCGCGCGCGGCCGCGCGGCGGCTGCGCCGGCTTGCGCCGCAATCAAAGATCGTGCGCCCGCCTGACACGACGCATTTCCTGCCGATAGAAGCGCCCGAGCAGTTTCGCCCCGCCTTGCGCGCAGCGCTTACGGCGTGATGTCCGGGCGGTGATAGTCCGCCATCGCCTTATGCGCGGTTTCCGACATCGCGACCTTCTTGCGCGTCTTCAGATCGAAACTGAGCGCAACGACCTCATAGGTCGCCCAGCAAATGCCGCTGTCAGGCTCGAGGAACCAATGCACAAAGCGCGAGAAATGCTCGTCATAGCTGTGAATCGCGGAGCGAATGACGAAGCGCTGGCCGGCGCGCGGCGGCTGGATGATCAGGAGACGCCCTTCGACGGCCGCGCTGGCGATGTCCGATGCGTCGCGATCCTTGAACAGGTCGCCGAAAAGGCTCATCGCGCCGTCCGACGTACGCCCGATAAAGACGCTGGAGCGCACTTCGCCGTCGGCGTCGGTCTCGTCCGGACGAAACACGCCGCGCCCGATTTCAAGCAGGTCAAGCTCATCCGCGCAGGCGAGCGAAGCGTCGCCGGAATGCGGGGTCTGGGCGATGGAGCGGGGGCAGGCCTCTTCGGGCGGTGCGATCATCGCCGCCTGCGCCGCCTCGCGCATGCGCTCCGCCCAGGAAAAGGGCAGACCCGTGCTCGTGCTGACATGGTCGTAGCGCTTGATGAAGCCGGCGCATGGCGCGCCGTCTCTATGGCGCATCAGGACGGCCGCTTCCATCGACTGCGAGCCGAATGAGATGACCCCGCCGGCGGCGGCGAGCGGCGCGCCCGCGCGCGCCTCGCGCAGCCAGCGGCAATGCAGCTCCGTCGTGCGCAGCCGGCTGGTCTGCGATTTCATCTCGGCGTTGGTGAGACTGAGATCGGCGGCCAGATAGGACAGCGCTTCACCGACCTTCTCGGCATAGAAGCGCACATTCATGTGGCCGAGTTCGTCGCACTCCCACGCGTTCACATTGCCGCGCCAAAGCTCGCGCATGGACGTCCCCCAGATCGTTCGCGCTCGACGGCGCGGAGGTTAGCCGAGAATGGCGCGCAGGAAACCCGCAAGCCGCGCGCTTAATTGCGCGCGCATGTCCCGCACAGGCCGTAATGTTCGATGACGGAGCGCGCCACTTTGAAGCCCGCAGGGGCTTTGTCGCTGGGGCCGAGATGTTCCTTGCGCTCATCTGCGCCGCCGCAACGTTCGCAGAGATAAAGCGAAGTGGCGTGGTCGCCGCCGCCATGGGCGCAGAGGATGAAGGCGTTGAGGCCGGAAACCCGGTGCACGAGCCCGATCTCCTCGAGGAAGTCGAGCGCGCGATAAGCCGATGCGGGTTTTGCCGGCGCGTCGCCTTCGCCGAGCGAGGACAAGAGGTCGTAGGCTTTCACCGGCTTGCCCGCGCGCGCAAGCGCCTCGACAGCGCGCCGGCGCAACCGTGTCAAGCGCAGGCCGCGCGCCTCGCAAATCTCCTGAGCCGCCGCAACGGCGGGCTCGGTCGGATGTGCCTTGGTCGCCACAACAACTCCTTACGTCGCATTGCTGTGTCACGTCGAGACTTGATCGCCGACAGCGTTATGTTATCACAGTT
>JAUIEH010000469.1 GCA_030428405.1 Alphaproteobacteria bacterium | reverse complement strand
TCGCCTCGGTCGACGAAGCCGCTGCCGGCTTGCCGCCGGCCTCGCGCAACGACCTTTCGAGTGGCGAGCTGGTCGTTACGGTCGCAAACGCCGCAGACACGGGCGAGTTCGCGTGGTGGGCGGTCGACCCTGACACCGGCCTTGCACGCGCGCGCATCGAAACCGGTCTGGGCGGCTCCAAATTCACGCTCGAGGGCGGACGGCGCCAGGCGATGCGCACGCGTGGCAGCCTGCCAGGAAGTGGTGGCGGCGGCTCTTTCGAGATGCGGGGCGGACGCATGGTTGAATCGCGACCGACGCGGCCCTGGCAACCGGGCGGATCGCGCAGGCCGCCGCCGCAATCGCGCTGCGGTTCGGGCAATGAATACACGATCCTGATGGGTTGCGTTTCCATCCCGGCCAGCATGGCGGTCGGCGAAGCCTATACTTGGATTGTCGGCGAAATCGTCTTCTTCGCAGCATTGACCATCGCCACGATGTGAGGCTGGGGCGCCACGCACAGATTATTGGACCAAATCCGTGAACGACTAAAATCGGCGGCGCTTCATTTCGCAGCGCCGCCGATACCCCCTCAGCGCGGGTCCACGACGGCGGTCGCTTCAATTTCGACGAGCGCGCGCGACTCCAGCAAGCCGGCGACTTCGACCAATGTCATGGCAGGAAAATTCCGTCCCATCACCGAGCGATACACCGCACCGACTTCCGCGAGGCGCTCCAGATAGACTTGCTTGTCGGTGACATACCAGGTCAGGCGGACGACATGCTCGGGCCCGCCGCCGGCCTCGGCGATGACAGCGGCCACATTGCGCAGCGCCTGCTCGACCTGTTCGACGAAATCGTCGGTTTCAAAAACCTGGTCCGCGTTCCAACCGATTTGTCCGGCCACGAACACCATGCGGCCCTGCGCAGCGACCCCATTGGCGTAACCTTTCGCGGCTTTCCAGTTCGCGGGGTGAAGCGGTTCGTGCATTTTCCCTCCCACGTCACGAAGCAGCGGCGCGCAGCCGCGCGCCGAGCGCGTCGGCGAACGGCTCTGCGCGCGCGGTTTCTAGATTCATGTGCGCAAGGATCAAAGTCGCGTTCAATCGCGGCTGGGCCTGCGCAGACACTGCGATCGACAAGGTCACGCTCGCCTGCCCGACACGGATCACTTCCAAATGAAAGTGCAGCTCATCGCCCAAGCGGCTCGGCGCGGTGAAATCCGCTTCGACATGAACGAGAGGCACGGCGCGACGCTGCTCCATGTGAAGCGCCTTGAACGAGGTCTCCAGTCCGTCCTCGAACCATTCCTCAACCACGCTGTTCAGCATCTCGAAATAGCGCGGATAGAAAACGATGCCTGCGGGATCGCAGTGCTGGAACCCCACCTTGCGGACCGTTTCAAACGCAACGCTCATGCGTCGGCACGCAGGCGAAAACGCTGAATCTTGCCGGTGCTCGTCTTCGGCAAGGCGTCGGTGAAGCGAATGACGCGCGGATATTTGAACGGCGCAATCGTCGCTTTGACGTGATCCTGCAGCGCCTTCGTGCAGGCGTCGTCACCCGTTACGCCCTCGCGCAACACGACATGCGCACAAACAATCTGGCCGCGCTCTTCATCCGGCGCGCCCACAACCGCGCATTCGACCACATCCTGATGCGACAGAAGCGCGGCTTCGACTTCCGGACCCGCGATATTATAGCCGGACGAGATGATCATGTCGTCGGAGCGCGCAGCGAAGTGGAACCGTCCGTTCTCGTCCTTCCAAAAGCTGTCGCCCGTCAGGTTCCAGCCGTCTTTGACATAATCCGCCTGCCGAGCATCAGCCAGATAGCGGCACCCCGTCGGTCCGCGCACGGCCAGACGGCCGACTTCGCCATCGGGAACGTCGTTCATCTCATCATCGACAATACGCGCCTCATAACCGCTGACCGGCCGGCCTGTGCTGGCCGGCGCTGCGTCATCGAAACGATTGGTGATGAAGATATGCAGGAGTTCCGTCGCGCCTATGCCGTCGAGAATGGGCTTGCCGGTTTTCTGCGTCCACTCCTCATAGATCGGCGCCGGCAGCGTCTCGCCCGCAGACACCGCGACGCGCAAGGATGACAAATCCGCGCCCTCCTCCATTGCGCGCAGCATGACGCGATAGGCGGTCGGCGCCGTAAAGCTGATCGTCGCCTTATAGGTCTCAATGATGTCGATCATATTGGGCGGCGAGGCGTTTTCGAGCAGCGTCGCGGTAGCGCCAAAGCGCAGTGGAAAGATCGCCAGACCACCCAGCCCGAAGGTGAAGGCAAGCGGCGGCGAGCCGACGAATACGTCGTCCGGCGTCACGCCCAGCACTTCAGCCGCATAACCGTCGGCAATGATCAACAAGTCGCGATGGAAATGCATCGTCGCCTTTGGTTCGCCCGTTGTGCCGGACGTGAAAGCGAGCAGCGCGACGTCGTCGCAACCGGTCTCAACGGCGTCGAATTTCACGG
>JAUIEH010000468.1 GCA_030428405.1 Alphaproteobacteria bacterium | reverse complement strand
AGCGCGCGGAACCGGCTTCGCTTCCCCACCCCAATCAGTGATTGCGACCAGGCCGCGCCGGCGGCTCGTCTTCGAGTTCCGGGAAAGCTGCGTCGGCGGCGGCGATATAGCCGGGAATGTCGCTTTCCCAGCGACGTTGCACGCCGGCCGAATAGTTCACGTAGAGGCGTCCGTCCACGATGCGCCAGATTTCCGGATCCGCACGCACCTTGCGTCCGCGCGCCATCGCATAGGCGCAATGGCCGTCATAGGCAGGCGCATAGCGCTCAGGCTCGGCGAGAAACAAGTCGCGATTGGCGGCGCTCGCAAAGAGCCAGACGACGCCGTTATATTCCGCGCTGAACGCCGGATCGCCCACGAGCGCCTCGGCCTGAGTGTGATAGGCCACGGCGTCATAGCCCGACAATGCGTGGCCCTCGCGGTCGACATATTGCGGTCCGGCCTGCGCGCCTGCGTGAACAAGGATGCTCGCGAGCGCGGCCAAAGCCGCCTGACGCCAGAACTTGAGTATCTGCATTGCCGATTTCCTCGATTTCGGCGCCGGGGGACGCGCCGCCTTTGGGAATATTTGCCTCATAGGCGGTCTTGTGGGCAAAACACGACCGATCAACTGACGCTCATCGGCGCGTCATCGCCACGGCGCGCGACAAGGCTTGCCGCAGCCAGCGTTCAATGGCGTGATGCGCCGCGCGCAGCCTTTCGTTCACATTAAGCGAGACCCGCCTCATGCCCATGAGTCCCGACGAAATCACGGCGCTCCTGCGCTCAGCATTCCCGGACGCCGAGATCGAGCTCTCCGATTTCGCCGGCCATGGCGATGACGATCACGTCAAAGCGCGCATCATCACAAAAGCGTTCGCGGGCAAGTCGCGTGTCGAGCAGCACAAAATGGTCTATGCAGCGCTGAACGGCGCCGTGGGCGGTCGCTTGCACGCGCTTCAGCTCGAGACATCTGCGCCGTCCGGGGATCTATGAGCTTACCGCAGCGCAGTTTGGGCAATTCCGGCGTCAGCACGTCAGCGCTGGGTTTCGGCGTGTCGGGGCCGCATTCGACGGGCTTCACCACAAAATCGACGACGATCGGTCTGGTCCGCCGCGCGCTGGAGCTCGGCGTGCGCGTCTTCGACACCGCGCCGTTTTACGGCGACGGCGTCGCGGAGCGTCGGATGGGCGAGGCCTTGGCCGATATGGCGCGCGACGAGCTCTTCTTGTCGACAAAAGCCGGCACGGTGGTCAGTCCCGGCGGGCGCCTGGTGAAGGATTTCACGCCCATCGGCATTCGCGCCGTGCTGGAAACCAGCCTCAACCGCCTGCGCACCGATTATATCGACACCCTGTTCCTGCATGGCCCGGCGCCTGGCGACATTGCGCAAAACCTTGTCGAATTTCTCGCGCGGCTGAAGCGCGAGGGGCTTGTCCGCCTGCTCGGCGTGTGCGGCCGCGGCGCGGAAATCGATGCAGCACTCGAAACCGGCGTTTTCGACCTGATCATGACGCCTGTCCGCCTCGACATGCCGGCAAGCGCGCGCGAGCGCATTTCGCGCATTCGCGCAGCCGGGCTTGGCGTTCTTGGCATTGAGGCGCTGGCGCCGAGCCAGGCGCGCGTTCGCATTCCGCGCAGACCTTCCGATTTCTGGTACGCCGCGCGCGGCGTGGTGCGCGGGGGCGGCGCGCCGCGCACGCTGCGCCGCGATCCGGCGGATTGTTTGCGCTGGGCGCTTTGCGAGGGCGGCGCCGACATCGTCGTGACCAGCACGGTGCGCCGCGCCCATCTCAGCGCCAATGTCGCCAACGCCATCGCCGCGCTTGGCCGCGAGGCGCCGCTTGACGCAACGCCGGCGCACTCTTAGCTCTGGTGCTGTGATGTCGCTCGCGAGGAAAAAGCCATGACCGATCAAGCGGTTCTCGACCAGATCGGCGAACTTGTTAAAGACAACGACGTTCTCTTGTTCATGAAGGGAACGCCGACCTTTCCGCAATGCGGTTTTTCCTCTGTCGTATCCCAGATTCTCGCTCACGTCGGCGTCGAGTTCGCCGCCGTGAACGTGCTTGAGGACCATGAAGTGCGCGAAGGCGTGAAGGCCTTTTCCGACTGGCCGACCATTCCGCAGCTTTACGTCAAAGGCGAATTTGTCGGCGGCTGCGACATCATCCGCGAAATGTTCGAGAACGGTGAACTCCGCGGATATCTGCAGTCCAAAGGCGTTTTGTCCGACGCCGCGTGAGCGCGCGCCCCGACCGCGCGTCGAAAGTCGGCCTTGTCAGTCTCGGCTGCCCGAAAGCGCTCGTTGATTCCGAACGCATTCTGACGAAATTGCGCGCCGAGGGCTATGAGGTCTCGCCGAACTATGCCGGCGCCGACGTCGTGCTCGTCAACACGTGCGGCTTTCTCGACAGCGCCAAGGAAGAATCGCTTTCAGCCATCGGCGAGGCGATCGCTGAAAACGGCCGCGTCATCGTCACCGGCTGCATGGGCGCACAACC
>JAUIEH010000467.1 GCA_030428405.1 Alphaproteobacteria bacterium | reverse complement strand
CGTCATGACAGACCTCGAGCAGGACGGCGCGGAACAGCTCGTTCTTGCTGGCGAAACGCGAATAGATGCTGGCTTTGGACGCGCGCGATTCCCGCGCGATGGCGTCCATGCTGGTTTCGGCGAAGCCATCGCGCAAAAACAGCTTCAGCGCGCTGCGCACGATCTTTCGCGCGGTTTCCTGCTGGCGCGCCGATTTAGGCGTTTCCGTCTTCCCAGCGCCCGCCTGATCATGGGCGTCTTTCGAAGATTTTGTCGGGCGGCGCTGGCTCATGGCTTCCATGTTTCGCAGCGCATCCTTCGCGCCGACCTCCAAGCACGCCTTCGCAGCGCGATTTCCTCATAGTTTCAAGCCGCATGAACGCGATCAAGTGGCGTGGCGCAGCCTCGATTGACTCAAAACGGTACTGTACCGTACCCTTGAATTCCTAATATTTGCAGCAGCTCATTTCGGCTGGAGGGGTCTCTATGAAACGGCATGTTCTGGCCTGCGCGCTGGCTATGTTCAGCGCGCCGGCGGCTTTGGCTCAAACCCTGGAAGCGGGACCGGATTTTTTCTGGAACGAAGATTACGAGGTCGCCATCGCACGCAGCGCCGCGCCCGAGGCCGTATCGGCGGACGCTACGATCTGGGTGCTCGCGCCCTCCGGTTACCGCGAGGCGGTGTCGGGCGAGAATGGATTCAACTGCTTGGTGCTGCGTCAGTGGAGCGCGATTTTTGAGGACCAGCGCGAATTATTCGAGTGGGAAGAGCTGGTCGCGCCGATCTGCTATGACCCGATCGCATCTGAAAACGGTCCAATGCAGGAGCAGTTGCTCCGTGCACGCCTCGGTCTCGACGGCGCCGGCCATGACGAGATCAGACAGGCCGTGTTCACCGCCTATGCCGAAGGCGAGCTGCCTGTGCTTCAAGGCGCAGCCTTCGCCTATATGTACTCGGACGCCCAGCGCATCACGCCGGATGCCGGCCACTGGCATCCCCATGTCATGATCTATGCGCCTTATTACACCAACGCGATGCTCGGCGGGAATGCGCCCCACAGCGGCGACCCCATCGCCTTTGAAGCGCCCGGCACGCCGCGCACGGTCATCGCAATTCCGGTGGACGGCCGCGACAGCCACATCGCGCCGCAACTGGGAGACTAGAGCGAGGCGCGAGCAAGACTTCGAAGCGGCGGCGTCGGGCTGCCCCCTCACATCGCAGCGTAAGCGGAGCATCTGCGCGCCGCTTGCGCCGCCGCTTCGTTGCAAAAGGCCATATCGACGCCGAGTCCGGGCGGCGCGCGCGAATTGTCTGGATTTCGCGCGCAAAAAGCACATCTTGCGTTCATGACCCTTCTTCTCGCCTATCTGATGATGGCGCTCGGCGTGTCGTTTTGCTGCTCGATCGCCGAGGCCGTGCTGTTGTCCGTGCGCCCCTCTTTCGTCGCCGCCCTCGAACAGAAGAATGATCCCAGGGCTGAATTGCTGGCGCGGCTGCGCAACAATCTCGACCGCCCGCTCGCCGCGATCCTGACGGCGAACACGATCGCCCACACCGTCGGCGCAGCCGGAGTCGGCGCGCAAACGACGGTCGTGTTCGGCAACGAATATCTTGGCCTCGCCTCGGCGATTTTGACGCTGCTCGTGCTCGTGTTCACGGAAATCATTCCCAAGACGCTCGGCGCGACGCATTGGCAAACGCTCGCCCCGACAGTCGGCGTGCTCATATTATGGCTGACGCGCGCGCTCTATCCCATTGTGTGGGTGTCGGAGAAGTTGACGCGCCTCCTCTCGCGCTCGAGCGCGCATAATCGCGATTTCAGTCGCGACGAGATGAGCGCGATGGCGGACATCGGCGCGCGCGAAGGCGCGCTCGACAAGCGCGAACACCGGGTGATCAATAATCTGATGAAGCTCGCGCAATTATCGGTGCGAGACATCATGACGCCGCGCCCGGTCATCTTCTCGGCGTCGGGCGCGATGACGGTGGCCGAATTTTTTGCAGCCCATGCTGACAATCCGTTTTCGCGCATTCCGTTGCGTGAAAGCGATGCGGATACGATCGCCGGTTATGTGCTGAAGACCGACCTGCTCATCGCTCAGGCCAAGGACGATTACGACGCGCGGCTCATCGACTTCAAGCGCCAGTTTCTCATCCTGCCGGACGCCCTGACCGCGTCTGACACGTTCGACCGTCTGATGCAGGACAAAAGCCATATTGCGCTCGTCGTCGACGAATACGGCACCGTGCAGGGCCTGGTCACGCTGGAAGACGTGATCGAGACGCTTATCGGCTTTGAAATCACCGACGAGCTCGACAAGGTGGCCGACATGCAGGACCTCGCCCGCAAGCGCTGGCGCGAGCGCATGCAGGCCATCGGCATCGATCCGGATAATCTTTAGGCGCGTTCTGTATCCGCCTGGGCGAAATGCGCCAGTTGATCGGCGAGCGCTTTCTCGAAGGCCGGACGCGCAACGGCGCGCGCCAAATATGCGCGGCACGCCGGGAA
>JAUIEH010000466.1 GCA_030428405.1 Alphaproteobacteria bacterium | reverse complement strand
CGCTGCAGTCGCCGACCGCGCGCACTTCGGTGTTTCCGGGCTTCTTCACCGTGCCGTTGACCAATCCGGCGGCGGCGGCTTTCGCGACCGCCAATCCGACCGCGTTCCCGGTCCCGGCGCTGTTCTTCCCGCCAAGCGGGGGTTACACCGCCTATCTCTTCCGGCCATACGGTATTGGCGGCAACCCGATTTACGGCAATGACGGCCTGGTCGGGGAGAACAACTCCGAAGCCTTCCGCGTTTCCGGTGGCTTTGAAGGTCAGCTTTCCAACGGCGTGCGCTGGAACACCGCGCTGACTTATTCTGAAGACGAAAATCTCCTCGTCTCGCGCGACGCCGTGGTCACGCGACTGCAGCGCGCGTTGAATGGCCTGGGCGGACCTGATTGTCCGTTGACGGGCGGTACGCCGGGCGCTGCGCCATGTTTCTATTTCAATCCGTTCTCGTCTCATGTTCCGACCAATATTTTCTCAGGTCAGCCCAATCCGACCTATGACGCTGCGATCGCGAGCGATCCCAGATTCGGCAATAATGACCCGACCTTCATCAATTGGTTGACGCCGGAGCTGCGCTCGATCGTTCGCACGCGTTTGTTGACCTGGGACGGCGTGGTCGACGGCGAGTTGCCGTTCGACTTCGGCGGCGGCGCCGTGGCGTGGGCGGCGGGCGTGCAATTCCGGCGCACCTATCTCGAAACCCAAGTCGACCCTCTCTACGATGTCGAGCAGAACCCGTGCATCGACTCCCCCGACTTCGGCGACGATAGCTGCACCGCGACGCCCGGCGCCGCAAACGGTCCGCTCACCTTTTATGTGCAGTACAGGAACCTCTCTGCGGAAAGCGACACCTGGGCCGCGTTCGGCGAGTTTTCCATCCCGTTCTCCGACGCCTTCCAGATCGATGTCGCAGCGCGCTATGAAGACCACGACACGTTCGGCACGACGTTCAATCCGAAACTGTCCGCGCGCTGGTCGCTGACCCCGCAATTCGCCTTGCGCGGCTCCGTCGGCACGAGCTTCCGCGAGCCGCTGCCTGTGCATACGATTGAAACGCCGTTGACGGCGCTCGCCTTTCTGGGCGGCGCGCTGCGCCAGATCCGCACGGCCGGACGCCCCGATCTTGATGCGGAGGAGGCGACTTCGTTCAATGTCGGCGCGATCTTCGGCGGCGACAGGTTCAACGCAACGCTGGACTACTGGCATTTCAACTTTGACGGTCCGATCACGACCGAGCCGGGTCCGGCGATGTTCGATGCGCTGTTCCCGGCGGGCGCGCCTGACAATTGCGGCAACCCGACCTTTGCGGAGCTTGAGGCGCGGTTCGATTTCGGCGGGCTTGCCTGTTCTGCGACCAATCTGCGCCGGATCAACACGTTCTGGACGAACGGCGCATCGGTGGAGACTTCGGGGCTCGACTTCGCGATCGATTACAATTTCGACGGGCCGTTCGGCACGTTGGTGAGCCTCGGCGCGGATGCGAGCTATGTCTTCAACTATGACATCGACTCAACCTCGGTGGCGGGCGTGGAGAACATCCAGCCGGGCTTCGACGCCGTGGGCCTGTTGAACTACGGCACAACCGCCTATCCCTTGCCGCAATGGCGCGGCAACGCCTTCGTTGAAGTTCAGCGCGACATTCACGCTTTGCGCTTCGCGCTGCACTTCGTTGATAGTTATACGGACCAGCGTGATGCGATCTTCACGACGCCGATCGCGTCCAATCCCGGCGCCGGCGGACCGGGCACGGGTACGGGCGTTTACGACCCGGCCGATGATGTGCTGGCGCCGAATGGCCGCGAGATCGACTCCCATCTGACGGCGGACGTCATCTATCGCGTCACGCTGCCGGGAGACACGCTCGCCTCGCTGGCTGTGCTGAACGCTTTTGACCAGGAGCCGCCCTTTGCGCGTCTCGACGTCAATTATGATCCCTTCACGCATAACCCTGTGGGCCGGATCATCCGCATCGGCGTTTCCAGCCGGTTCTAATCACAACGCCGGCGCAGTCTCTGGCTGCGCAGGCGCTTGATCCGTAAAGACAGTTTTTCGAGACGCTGTGAGCAATACTGTAGTGAAGTCGGGGGCGCGCGCGCTCGAGGTGATGGAGTTCTTCGCCGATGCGCGGGAGGCCTCCGTGATGGAAGTCGCGCGTTCTCTCGGCTACCCGCAGTCCAGCACCTCCCAGCTTCTCCAGTCGCTCGTCAGTCAGGATTATCTGCGCTACGAGCCGCAACGGCGAACCTACCGAGCGAGCGCGCGCGCGGGGCTTCTGGGGGCGGCCTTGTCAGAACGTGTTTTCGGCGGCGCCAATGTCGCCGCGCTTCTCGACGAGATTGCGCGCTGCGAAAACCGGCGCGCGCATGTTTGCGATTTCACGCCCGGCAGGGTGGACTATGTGGCGGGTCCGAGCTGGCCCGCGCAGCCATTGCCGCCATCTGCGCCGATGCATGACGCAGCGGCTGGGCGGCTGCATCTCTCGCGCTTGTGTGAGA
>JAUIEH010000465.1 GCA_030428405.1 Alphaproteobacteria bacterium | reverse complement strand
CGCGCAATCGTGGTCGTGGAGCCTTCATGCTTGAAGCGCCCAAGCGCTGTGTGTTTGCGCGGCGTCGAGTTCGGGTCCTCCGGATCGACTTCTACAACCCAGCCAAAACGATTGATCTCATTGGGCTCGGCGTCGATGTCGAAACGACGCGCTATGCGCCGCCAGTCATAGCCATAGGTCCCGCCATAGCCGTAGCGACGCTCGAGCGCGGTCAATTCCTGCGGCGCTTCATCGCGGCCGAAATAGGCGTTAAAATTTTCCTCCGCCATCAGATAAGTGCCCCAGGGGGTCATGCCGCCAGCGCAATTATTGATCGTGCCGAGAATGGTTTCGCCGGCCGGATCCTCGCTTGTGCGCAGGTATGCGGCGCCTCGCGCCGGACCGGTAATGGCCATGGGCGTTTCAGCCGTGATCCGCCGATTACGCGGACCCGCCACATCAACCGACCAGACATCGCCATGGCGGACGATTTCCACGACGGCGCCGCCATGAGCCGTCATTTCCACCTCGAGTTCTTCCGTGGTCAGAGCACGGCGGTTGTGATCGGCGCCGCGCATTTGTGGAAACATGACGTCGCGGCTGGTATATTCGTGGTTCACGCACAATACGCCGCGTGCGTCTTCGTCTCCGGTCGTCGGTAGAGGAACAAAGCCGATATAGTCGCAATTATAACCGAATTGGCGCGCCTGCGCGGCCGCGGTCTGAGCGTAGGGATCAAATTCGGGCGCATCCGGAAACAACGCATCGCCCCAGCGAATGAGCACTTGCGCCTGATGTCCGTCCGCGACATGCATGTTCTCGTCTGCGGGTCCTGCAGTGACGAGCTCGGCAAAATTGAAGCTATCGCGCTGCGCCGCGCCGGCGTCAGCCTCGGCGTTTAGCGACGGAGCGCCTGCACAGCCGGCGACCCCGATGGCGGCGACGCCGAGCAGCGCCTCGCGCCGGCTCAGCGCTAGTGCAAACCGCTCTGAAAAGACCGCCTCGCCGGCCCTGACGCGTGGATTGCTCGGCGCATCATCACCGGCTTCCAGCTCGACGTCCCAACCCGCTGCTGAATGTTTGCGCTGTGTCATCATGCACCCCGCGACAAGATAATTCGCATGTCACGGCATTAGCGCACGCTCAAGACGCCATGATGACGCTGCGCCAGGATGCGGCGCTATATCGCGTCGAGCTTGAAGCGGATGCGATCGGACGCGAAGCGGGCCTGATTGAACTCGATCGGCGCTTCAGCCTCGTTCAGGAACACGGCTTCGGTCACGAGCAACGGCGCGTTCTTGTTCAATTTGAGCTGATCGCGTTCCTGTTTGGTGGCGCTGCGCGCGGCGATGTCGAGATAGCGACGCGAGGTGCGCTGCATGCCGCATTCGGCGAGCGCATCTTTAATGCTGGCGCCGCCGTCGATGGCGTCGATGAAATCCTCACGCCGGCACGAGCACTGGATCGCGATGAAGTGGCTCGACAAGGCGACCGGCGTCTTTTTGTCGTAGCCAATCTTGTCGATCGCCACGATATCGGCGCCAGGATCGATCGACAGCGCTTTGGCGATGTCGTGAGAAGCTTCTTGCATGCGGCAGCCATGCTGAAGCGAATCCAAGATCGGGCGTTCGAACTGCACAAGTTCGTCGAGCCAGATCGATTTGGTCACCCGATATTCGATCGGGATGAAGCGAATGAAGCTGCCGCAGCCCTGAACGACTTCGATGATCTGCTTTTCTTTGAGCTCGGCCAAGGCGCGCCGGACGGTGTGCCGGTTGACGTTATGCTCGGTCGCAAGCTTGTGCTCGGACTCCAGCTTGCGGCCCGGCGTAAGCTCGCCATTGGCGATCTGATCGCGAATCTTGTTCGCGATGACGCGCCATTGAACGTCTTTGTTCGGTCGAGGAAGCATCGGCCTTCTCCACGAACCCCCGAGCGCGCTCCCTTCTGAAGCGCCAGATCACGCATGAAGCGCTACTTTATCACATATCCGCTTGCAGCGCTGACGCAAGCATTTTGCCGCACTGCGCTCGAACCCAGTGTGATCTTGTCCGCCAAAAAGGGCGAAATTAGCGCAGAGAGAAGATTATCCTATTCCGCCGGGTTCGGCGAGCGATCATCCACTGCGGCGCGATCATGCTCCGCGCGCTGACGCTCTATCTCGCGTTCGATCCAGCCCGGCGTCTGTGTGAAGCGCGCCAGCAAGCCGTAGAACACTGGCACGATCAGCAAAGTGAACAATGTCGCGATCAACACGCCGGCGAATATGACGACGCCGATGGTCATGCGGCTTTCCGCGCCCGCGCCCGACGCAAACGCCAGCGGCAAGGCGCCGATGCTTGTGGATAAACCCGTCATCACAATCGGACGGAAGCGCGTGTCAGCCGCCTCAAGGACAGCGTCACGGATGCTCGCCCCACTCGCCCGCAGCTGATTGGCGAACTCGACGATCAAAATGCCGTTCTTCGCCGCCAGCCCGATCAGAATGATCAATCCGATCTGGCTATAGAGGTTCAGCGT
>JAUIEH010000021.1 GCA_030428405.1 Alphaproteobacteria bacterium | reverse complement strand
GCCGTCCAGGGCGTCGGCGTCGCCGGCGATGATCGCCTCGGCCTGTTGCGGCGACACGCTTGCATCAAAGGCTTGCGGCGTGACGGCGCACCAGCGCGGCGGCTCGAGACCGGCGTCGGCGAGCGCATTCAGGCTCGCCGCCTTGCCGCCGACGCGGGCGCGAACGGCCTCTGGGCCCGGCCAGATGACCAGCGCGCTCAAATGGAGACCTCCGCGCCAAACGCGCTGAGCGTCGGCAGGGCGAGGAGCCAGACGAGCGCGAAGAGGCCCGCCGCCTTTTCAACTGGCGCCCCTGCGCCCTCGGGAGGCGTGTCGGACCGAACTGCTCGTGAACGGACGAAAATGAACGCAGCTGCGAGCGTGCAGACAGCGACAAAGATGGCCGCCCGCGCGACGAGCGCGCGGTCCGCGCTCCAGCCAACCTGTGCGCCCAGCGCGGCTGCGCCGAACAAAATCGCATCCGCCGCCGTGGCCAGAGTGAGATAGACGGCGGTGCTCGCCCCGAAGGTCTTCGAGAATGTGTCGACGCCGTCTTCCTCATCTTGCGGCGCGCGGATCTTGCGCGCGATTTCGAGAATGCAGCCGAGCGCGAACACGCCGGCGCCCGCCAGCGCCAGCGCGGAAGGCCGGGCGCTCACAGCCGGCAGCTCGTGGGCGGCGAGACTTGGCGCGGCGGCGAGCCAGGCGATGCCGGGCAGGATGGCCATATGCGAGAACAAGGTCAGCAGGAGCGAACGCCGCATCTGCGCTTTGACGCCGAACTCAGCCGTCATCAGTACAAACCAGAGCTGCACGCCGGCCCAGATCCAGAAGGGCCAAATCGCATCCCATACGAACCAAATCAGCGCGAGAAGCGCGAGCTGCGCGCCGTAGAGCGCTGCGCCGATGATGCGCAACTCCCCAAGCGAGACCAGTCCGCGCGGCACGGCGCGGTAGGGACGGTGGGCGAGGTCCTCGTCGAAGTCCTTGTGCTCGTCGGCGACGCGCAAGAGCGCAAATTGGCTCAAGGCCAGACCAAAACCGATGGCGAGCGCGAGCCATGCGTTGACGGATGAAGGCGGGCCGGCTGCGAAAGCGCCGGCGGCGGCCGCGAAGATCAGCGCCAGCGCGCCGTGATTGGCGAGCGGAAAACGTTCGCCCTGATAGGTCCAGAGACGGTGCGCGAGCGGCGCCGGCGTCATGTGGCTTTTGACCCGCGCGCAAGCGAGGCGTGGGCGCGCGCAAAATGACCGGCCGAAAGGGCGCCGATGATCGACAGCTCGCCCGCGAGCGAGAGGGCGGCGCAAAGCTCCGCAAACGCATCAGAACAGCCTTCGCCTTTAAGGCCAAGGAGTTCGAGGCAGGCCGCCTGGGTCGGCAGGTTCGTGCCGCCGCCGACTGTGCCGACGATGAGGTTTGGCATGGTGACGCTGGCGTAGAGCGCGTCAGCCTCGGCGTCGACTTCCAGCCGCGTGACCCCGACGGCGCCCTCCGCAACGGTGGCGACGTCCTGACCCGTGGCGATGTAGAGCGCGGCGAGGCCGTTGGCGACATGGCCCTGCACGCCGATCTGGCCCGACATCACGCCGCCGAGCGCGGACATGCGCCAATAGTCCAGCATCGCTTCTGGCGTGGTGTGCAGGCGTTTGGCCACGAGCTCGCGCGGTATTCGGATTTCAGCGACCGCCTTGCGTCCGCGCACGCTTTGAAAGGACTGCGTCGTCGCTTTCTTGTCGCCGGAGAGATTGGCTTCGACGAACCATCGAACGGGCGCGATCGGGCAGGCGTCTATGATGTGCTTGCACGCCGCATCGGTTGCGATCGTCACCATATTCTGACCGGACGCGTCGCCGGTCTCGAAGGTGAACACGAGATAGACGTGATTGCCTTCGATATTGACGCCGACATCAGCGACTTCGCCATGACGCGTCGTCGCCTCGGCGGCTTGCGTGATGTCCTCGAGATGTTCAGCGACCCAATGTGCGAACAGACCGGCCTCGCCGACCGTGCGGAAGCGAAAGCCTGGGGCGCGGGCGACCCCTTTGGACAAGACGACCGCAGCGCAGCCGCCTGACGCGGTGATCAGCTCGGCGCCGCGCGCATAGGACGCCACCAGCGCCGCTTCGGTGGTGGCGAGCGGGGCGTAGTAGTCGGCGCGCTTTGCAACGCCGTTGACGCGCAACGGTCCGGCGAGCCCGATGGGCAGGCGCGCCTCGCCGATGAAGTTTTCGATATTGCGCGCATAAGCCGCCATGTCGGCTTGCGTCGCTGCGGTCTTGAGCGCCGGCTCGACGCCTTCGGGCGCATCGAGCCGCGCCCAGCGGGCCGCGACGCGCTCCTCGCTCAATTCGGGGTGATGACGCACGCGCGGCGGCGGCGGCGCATCGGCCGGGCTCAACCGCTCAGCGAGTTCGTCCGGCCGCCCCTGCGACAAAAGTGCGGATAGGGCGCGCGCCGCAGTTTTGAGACTTACGGTCATGGCTTGTGTGATGGCGCGCGCCGATGCGAACGTAAAGTGGCGACGACAAAGCTCGGTCTGCACGCGTCAGGAGAGGGTTCGGTCAATGTTTGGAAAATCGGCGGCGAAAAAGCCGAAAGGCGTGGTCTTGGTGTTCGACGATGTCGGCGAAGTGGCGCGGATCTTCGCCATTGTGCTGCGCCGCGCAGGCTACGAGGCGATAGCGGTCGACACGATCGAAGATGCGCAGGCGACTTTGAAGGCGCGCAAGGACATTGACGTGTTTGTAGTGGACGTCTTCGTCGACGGTGACCGGCTCGGCCTTGATCTCGCGCAGGAAGCCCAGAAGCGTCGTCGAAAGCTCGCCGTTGTCGCGATGAGCGGCTATACGCGCGAGGAAGTCTTTCCCTCCGCCGATGAGCGCGTGGCTTTCATGTCCAAGCCGAACTCCGGTGCGCAGCTGATTGCAGGCGTCGAGGCGGCGATGGAGGGCGTGGAGCGCTTCATCAGCAGCGACGAACTCGGCAAGGTTCACGTCTACGACTTCGCCGATTAGGCGGACCCTCGAGCACACGTTTTAGCTCAAGCTAGTCGCCGCATTCGCGCCTCGATTGGGACGCGAAAAGACCCTCGCTTTGCGAGTCGTTTGCACTTTATTGTTTTACGATAATCTATTACTGATTAACAACGAGAGGCGAGAGAGCTTCTCTTTGGCACAGAAACAGGCTCAGTCAGCAGCCGAATTGAGAACCGGGGACTGAAATGAAACGCGGACCTTATAATCCTTTCAATGCGTTGATGAGTTTCGGCTTGTACGCCATCGCAGGCGGCGCCGTGATCGTCTCCTTCGCAGAATCATTGGGTCCGCTGTTCGCCTAAGCGCGACCCCGACATAACTCGCCGAAAGCGCCGAACTCCCCCCATCCCCCCGCCCGCGCTTTCGATGCGACCGAAGCCCCCGGCGCCTCCCTCACGCCCGGGGGCTTCTCATTTGCTCCAGGCTTGCAAACTCGCCGCTCGCAAAGCTCAATGCGCCCAATCACTCACGGCCTGCGTGCGCCGTTGTGGCGTTCGCAGCCCAGTTGATTTGGAGCGGACGCATGAAAATCCTTGGATGGATCGTAGCAAGCGTTCTTGGCGTATTCCTGATCGCGATGGGCGTGATGAAGTTCACGGGCGCGCACGTGTTTGCGTATATCGAAGCGCGCGCCATGGCGGAAAATCTCCCCTTCGCTGCGCATTTCCACCCCTATGTGAACGATGCGGTCGGCGTTGCGGAAATTCTCGCCGGCGTTTTGATCATTCTGCCGACGACCCGGTTTTGGGCCGGCTTGCTCGGTCTTGCGGTCATTTGCGGGGCCATAGTCTTTCACTTGAGCCCCTATCTTGGCGTCGACACGCCGACAGGCTTCGCTGAAGGCGCGGTTGCGCCGTGGGAGCTCTCGGACTTCACGCCGTCCGATCCGGACGAATATTCGCCGTTCCTGTTCTACATCGCTCTCGTCATGGCGGCGCTCGCGCTGGTCAATCTGACCTTGTCGCGCAACGAGTAGGCCGGTGGCGGCGCCGCGTTTGTGATCGAGCTTGAGTGGCGCGAGAGCAGGACCAATCCCAATTATCAGCCGACGCAAACGCGTAGGGCGGCGCTTGAGACGCGGCCAGCGCGTGAAAGGCCGGAGGGGTTTATGCAACGCGTGTTTTCGATGGCGCTCGCCGCCCTGATTTTTGCGGCGGTGGCGTCGCTCTGTCTGAGCGCGGGTCATCACATGTTGTTGACCCAGTGAAATGCGCAAAGCGGCGACGGAACCCGCGCCTGCGACCGTTCGTTAGAGAGACGGTTTCGCAAGGAGACGTCTGAACGTTCGAGCCGCATTCCCGCGATCTATGAAGTGGCCGAACGGTACAAATAGGACTCGCGGCGCTGCTCGTCCCCCCGCTAATGCGTCGCGATGCAGAGCCGAGGACCTGTCCCCCCTGAGGTTTTCGGTGAATGCTGAAGCGCCCGGCCCCAACCGCCGGGCGCTTCTATTTTCGCCCGCCGCCAATTTTCTTGCTCGCTCAATCGCAATGCGTCAGTTTCCGCCTCGGTGGTTCCTCCGGTTTGCGCCGGAGGCTGAGAGGGAACGCAGTGAGGGTCGACGACCTGAGTCTGCGGCTGTGCCCGCAACTGTGAGCGGAGAGATGCGCGTCCATTAGCGCCACTGAAGCAAACGCTTTGGGAAGGCCGGACGCCCGTCGAGGACCCGCGAGCCAGGAGACCTGCCGCCATGTCGCATGCCCGGGGCCGGGATCAGCCTGCGGGGCCTGCGGATGTCTTCCGCGGTCGCGACGCTTGGTGCGCCCCGGGGGATCGAGCGCTTGCGCGCGCGACGGGTCGTCGAAGCGCGCGGGCTTGATCGCCCCTGGCTCCCGCGCGAGCGCAAGGCATTTAACATGTTTATTCGTCTACTAAGTGCTGCGGCGTCGGCCGCAGCGACAATGGCGGCGGCGGCTTTCCCCGACGGCGCTGAGGCGCAGTCGCGCGAACTCATGGTGGTCACCGCGACAAGAACGCTTACGCCTGCAGAGGCGCTGCCGGTGCGGGTCGATGTGCTCACCCGCGCCGAGATAGAGCTCGACAACATCCAGACGCTCGCCGACGCCGCGGCGCGCGCGACCGGCGTCTATATTGAGCAGAGCGGGCCGGCGGGTTCGGTCAGCTCGGGCTTTTTCCGCGGAACAAATTCGAGCCACGCCTTGGCGCTGTTCGACGGCGTGCGCCTCAATGATCCGTCTGCGCCGAACGGTCGGTTCGATTTCGGCCGGGACACGCTGGCAGACGCCGAACGCGTGGAGATCGTGCGCGGTCCACTTTCGGCCGTATACGGTTCAGACGCGATTGGCGGCGTCGTCAACGTGATCCCGCGCATAGGCGGAGAAGATGCGTTCTCGCCATATTTCGAGACGTCATACGGCACGTTTGAAACCGTGAGGGCGCTCGCCGGCGCGACGGGCTCGGTCGAGCGATTGCGCTACGGCCTCACATTCGATCATTTCCAGACGAATGGTTTCGACGTCGTGCCGGAACGCATGTCGACGCGCACGGGCGATCCGGATGGCGCGCGCATCTCTACGCTCACAGCAATCGGCGATCTTTCGTTGGGCCGCGGGTTCTCGCTTGAGGGGCTGTTACGGATCCGTGATGCCGAAAATGAGTATGACACGTTCTCCGGCGGGCCATCCGGCTTTCAGCGGGGAGACGATCCCGATGTCGAAACCGTGCAGGATGACACGACGCTCTGGCGTGCGGGTCTGGCTTATGCCGCGGGCGAGCTGGAGAGCCGGCTTCGCGTTGGTCAGATCCTTACGACGCGCGAAAATGTCGACGCCGGCGCGATGACGGACGCCTATGACGGCGAACGCACATTCGCAGACTGGCTCAGCACATGGCGACCTCAGTCCGCAGCTGGCGCGCCAGAGATTTCGTTCGGCGTGCAATATGAGCGCGACGCGATCGAAACCACGACAGCGTTCGCGTCACCCGTCGATGAAGACGAAGACCGCTTCGGCGTCTATCTGGGCGCGGGCGCACAAATTGGCGACCGGCTATGCGTGCGCGGTTCGGTTCGCCATGACGACTATGAAGCGGCTGACGCAGAGACGACATACAGCCTTGGGACGGTGTTCGACATTCCGGAGATCGCCACCCAGCTCACGGCGTCCTACGGAACCGCATATCGAGCACCATCCTTAAACGAACGGTTTGAGACCAGCGCTTTCAATATCGGCAATCCGGATCTGCGCGCGGAAAGCTCTGAAAGCTGGGAAGCCGGCTTCCGAACAGCTCTGTCGGCATTCGGCCAAGCTGAGGGCGTGAGCTTCGGTGCGGTCTATTATCAAACCGATATCGAGGACCTCATCGAGTATGATTTCGTCGCGTTTCAGAACATCAATATCGGGCGCGCAGAAATCGACGGCGCGGAGGCTTGGCTCGAGCTTCAGCCCGTCGAACATTTCGAGCTTCGTCTGGCCTATGCCTACACGGACGCTCAAAACGCTGCGACGCGCGCCCAATTGCTGCGCCGGCCCGAGCATATGGCGTCACTCACGGCGCGCTATGCGTTCACGGAGCGGTTGCGCGCATCTTTCGTCTGGTCACATGTCGGTGAGCGGACCGACGTCAATTATGACGATGACGGATTCTTCCTCGGCTCAGGCGGCGTGATCGACGGTCATGACGTCGTATCAGTGTCAGGCGAATACGGCGTGAGCGATGCGATCGCCTTGTTCGCGAGCGTGAACAATTTGCTCGACCAGACCTACGAACGTCCCGAGGCGTTCGCTGCGCCGGGCAGGGCCGTAACGCTCGGTCTGCGCGGACGTTTCTAGCGCAAATGAAAAGGGCGCGCCGCGAAGCTCGCGGCGCGCCCGATACCGATCGTTTCCGAACAGTCTTAGGACGCTACTTCTTCGATTTCCTCGCCCGTGCGCTCAACGTCACGGCCGAAACCGCGGATCGTGTTGCACGCGCTCAGCGCAAGCGCCGCCGCCAATACGACGAGAGCCATTTTCTTGGTCATCACCGAGTTCCCCTGCTGTCGCGCTATACCCGGCTCCAGAACGTTGTCAGCCCCGCCGAGCGCGCCGCCAACACTTTAGCGGCCTTTAGACGCGCGCGACAACTCCGGCGTCGCCTTCCTCTTCCTCGGAATCGTCGAGATCGAAACCGGAGAGACTGGACTCGAATTCCTGGAACAGATCGTAGGCGTCCCAGGAATCGATCGCCGCACGGCGACCTTCGGGGAAGCGGAAGCGCCAGAACGAGGTGATGTGATTGAGCGCGGCGATCTGCTGGCCGCTCTCAACGAACATGTCCGGCGCAGCGAGCAGGAAGGCGCGGAAGGCGCCGGGCTCGCTATGTTTGGTGAGCGCGTTGAACGCTTCGTCATAGCGCTCCAGCGACGATCGGATGCGTCCGGCGGTTTGGCCGAGGCGGCGCACGATACGTTCACGCACGGCGCGCAGATAGGCGATGTCTTCGGGCGTGGCCTGCTTGATGTGGATTGAAAGAATCTCTTTCGCCACAGGCTTCAGTGCGCGCTGCAGGCCGACGGTTTGCCACTTATAATAGAGAAAACCCTTCCAGGCGAACATACCCTTGGCGTAGTCGTCGACTGACATGCGCATGGTTTCGCGCAAGGGGTCGAGATCCGCTGAAGCCTCGTCCTGCAAGAAGATCGACGTCAGCCGGTTGGACAGTCCGAAGACGTTTCCGCCGACTTCTTTGAATGCGAGCTGCACGAGCTTCATAATCTGCTCGTTGACATATTCCCGCATGCGCTCGGCGTCGGCTTCGGAAATGTCGAAATAGCGCTTCGAGATGTCGAAACCTTCGCGGCGCAGTTTTTCGCTGAGCAGATAAGGGTCGAATGAGGGCAGGCGCGCGAGCTCGCTCAGAACGCGGAAATCGCGCTGCACGTCCGCGTCGTTCTCAGGCCGACCGATCGTGTCGGCGTAAACGGCCAGAAAATCCGGCTGCTCAAAGAAGATGCTCTGGCCGCCCATGGCCAGGTGGCCTGAATCAAACGGCAGAATGATCTTGGTCACGCACTGGCCGGAGAACTCATAGAAATCGCGTTCATGTTCGCGCGGCGTATGCTTCAGGATGATCGCCTCGTTCAGGCGCTTCACCATGAACATGGGACGGCTAAGATAGTCGGGATCTTCGCCCCAGCGTTCTTTGAGCGTGGCCAGGTTCAATACGCGCGCAGTCGAACCGCTGGCGCGAATGAGCTGCAACGCGCCGCTGCTCGACTTCTGGTTCGAGTTCCGCGTCTTTTTACGAGCCTGCCCGGACATATTGGCGTCACTCCAATGCGCCGCCGCTCACGAAAACTATCGCAGCGGGCGTAATTTGAGGCGCATGATGCGCTCTACATGCTTAAGGAAGCGTTGGACGTCGCAAATTGTTGAATTGGAACAGCCGATTCAGCGTCTTATGACCAACAAGACCGAGGGGTCGGCGACCGCGTCTGAAACGCGGCCAAAGGAAAACGCCATCGAGCCGGGGGGTTCAAAAAATGATGTTTCGCAGATGTTTGATGACAGGCGCAGCCGCGGTCGCGTTCACGGCGGCGCACGCCCAAGCCCAGAACGATCCGGGAACAGAAGCTTCGGGCCCGATCGAGCGGATCGTGGTGACCACGCAAAAGCGTGAGCAGGAAGCCTTCGACGTGCCGCTGACCTTGTCGGCGTTCTCCTCGACCACGCTTGAGCGCCTTGGGATCACGGCGTTCGACGAGCTGTCCGATTTTACGCCGGGCCTGACGGTTCAGCTGCAAAGCCCGAACACGCCGAGCTTTGTCATTCGCGGCATCACCTCAGACAGCGGCAACTTCCAGGACGCGCCGCGCGTCTCGGTCTACTACAACGGCGTCGACGTCTCGCGCTCGCGCGGCTCGGCGTTTGAGATGTACGATCTGGAGCGCGTCGAAATTGCGCGCGGGCCCCAAGCCACGTTGTTCGGCACGGCCGCCTCGATCGGCGCTGTCAGCGTCATCACCGCGCGCCCCGAACAGGAGTTCGGCGCGTCCGGCTATTTCGGCGGCGGCAATGACGGCTATCAGATCTATGGCGGTCACATTACGGGCGGCGGCGACCTCTTGCAGGGCCGCTTGGCGATGCAGTACCGGCGGCGCAATGGCTATGTCCGCAACACGGCCGGCGATGTGGGCTCCAATTCGTTCGGCGATCAGGACGATCTCAACGGACTTGAGACCTTCGCCATTCGGCCGAGCCTGCGCTTTACGCCGAATTCCAATTTCACCGGCGACGTCATCGTCAGCTATGAGCGCAACACGCCGCCAGGCACGGCGTTTCTGTCCGGCGTCATTGCGCCGACGAACGGCTCGACCAGTCCGTTTTCCGCCGGCGAGCTCGGCGGCGTGCGCGGCAATCAATATTTGAACTTTACGGGACTTGGCCCCGGCGGTCCGCAGCTCGGCCTGCTCGATCCCTCCGTGCCGCGCGCTTTTCTGGGCGATGACGAGCTTGGCCTCGACCGAGAGGTCTTCGACATCAATGTTCAGGGGACCTGGGACATTAATGAGGCGTTCTCGCTGACCGGCATTGTCGGCTGGCGCGAGTTCGACAGTCTCGAAATCTTTGACGCCGACGGCAGTCAGGTGCCGCTGGTTGAAATCTCCGAGGACACCGAAGGCGACCAGACCAGCGTCGAGTTCCGGATCAATTACGACAATGGCGGTCGCTTCCGCGGCTTTCTCGGCGTCAGCTACTTCCAAGAGGACGGTTACCAACGCGTGCCGTTCGTGCTCGACGAGACTTTGTTCGGCGCCTGTGCGGCGATCTCGCCGACGGGCATCGGCATCGGTCCGAACTGCGTCAATCCGGACGGCTCATTCAACCGCGTGAACATCGATCCGGCGACGGCGGCCATTGCGCCGCTAATTCGGGCCTCGCAAGGTTTTGGCGTCTATTATCCGGCCGAGTTCGTCAACACGGGCGAATACTCGACCTATTCCGTATTCGCCGATGCAACATTCGACGTCACGTCCAATCTCGAAGTGACGGCGGGCGTGCGCTTCATTCAGGAAGAGCGCGAAAGCGGTCTCTCGACCAATTTCCCGGACAGTTTCCTGTTGCTGAGCCAGTCGCTCGTCAATCCCATGGCGCCGGGAACGATCTTCCAGCCGCTCCTGCCAGGCTTCTCCAACACGCAAGGCGCGGTCATTTCGGCGAGCGATGAGTTCGACGCCGTCCTGCCGCGCTTCAACGTGTTGTGGCGCATCACGGACGACATGAACCTTTATGGCACGGTGGCCCAGGGACGGCGCAGCCCCGTCATCTCCATCACCCAGACCAGCGGCGCGACATCGACCAATCCGCTTGCGCCGAATTTCTGCAATCCGCTGCAGCTCACGGACGATCCAGCTTGCGAGCAGATATTTCTGCCCAATGACGTCGTTTTGCCGAATGTCACGCTGACGCCGGAGGAAACGGTCTGGAACTACGAAATCGGCGGACGCGGATTGTTCTTCGACGGACGGCTCCTGCTGGAAGCGGCCGTGTTTTATCAGGAGTATGAGGACTTCATCGTCCAGGTCGTCGATATCGGCGCCGGAGGCATCAACAATGTGTCGACGGGACGCGCGACCAATACCGGCGTCGAGCTGGAAGGTCAGTTCAGTCCGACTGACGATCTGACCATATTCGGCTCCTACGCCTTTATCGACGCCGCCATCGACAATGATCCGGCCAACGGCATTTTCGCCGGCAACCGCTTCCGCCTGCAGCCGGAACATTCCGGATCGCTGGCTGTGGATTACCGTCGGCCGGTATTTGGCGAGATTGAGGGTTTCCTGACGCTGACGCAGACTTATCGGAGCGATGTGTTCTTCGAACCTGAAAATGCGCCGATCGCCGGGCTGGCCATTAGCGAGGGCGACGTTTATCTGACCAATCTTCGCATTGGTCTCGATCAGCCCGCAGACGGCTGGCGCCTGACCGTCTTCGCCAATAATCTGTTTGACGAAGAATACATCATCGACGCCGGAAATACGGGAGGCGACTTCGGCACACCGACGTTCATTCCCGGACCGCCGCTATTGTGGGGCGTCGAGCTGCGCGGCGAGTTCTAAGCCGCGCCGCCAATCACAGCGACATGAGGGGCGGGCGCAAGGCGGCGTCCGCCCCGGCTTGTCGGCGCAAAGCGGAACTTCATGCGCGATCGCCGTTTGATCTTTGCGCAAGCCGCGCTGTGGCGCTGGCTGAATTGGTCGCGTGCGCGCCCATGGACAGCGCTCGCCGTCTGGATGTTCATCACCATCATCGCGGGCTATGTCGCCGTCACGCGGTTGGGCGTCGACACAGACACCAATCTGATGATTTCTGCGCAGGAGGACTTCCGGCGCGATCAGCTCGTAGTCGAAGCGACTTTTCCCGCGCTCGACCGGCAAATCCTGGTGCTTGCGCGCGCCGATAGCGCAGACGCCGCCGACATTTTCGCGCGTGCGCTCGTAGACCGGCTCAACGCTCAGCCTGAGCGCTTTGAAGGCGTATTTGCTCCGAGTGCGGACGCCTATTTCGAGCGCAACGGCTTGCTCTATCTCGAGACGGGCGAGCTCGAACAATTATTGTCCCGACTGAATGAGGCCGCGCCGCTGATCGCCCGGCTCGGACGTGAACCCGCGCTCGCAGATTTGTTCGCCGCATTGGAAGAGGGCGTCTCGCGCGCCGAAGACGGCGCTGACCTCGCGCGCGTGGAGGACGCCGTCGCCCGCACGATCGAAGCGCGGCTCGCGAGCCAGCCGGAAGCATTGTCCTGGCGCGCCTTGTTCGAAGATGACGCGGACGCAGACGCGCTCCATCAGCGCCTGATCTCGATCACGCCCGTGCTTGATTATTCGCGTATGTCGTTCGCGCGTGAGGCGGCCGATGCGATCGAAGCTGCGGTCGCAGGCGCGCGCGAAGAGACCGGCGTCGATGCGCAGACCTTCGTCACCGGCGATCCGGTGTTGCGCAATGACGAACTCGAAAGCGTCACGCGCGGCATCTGGACGGCGCTCGCCATTTCGATCGTCGCAATCGCTGCGCTGCTGCTCTATGCGCTGCGCTCAGCCGTGCTGGCGGTCGCCACTGTCGGTTCGATTCTGTTGTCCATCGTCATAACAGCTGCGTTTGCGGCGGTGACCATCGGCGATCTCAACCTTGTCTCGGTCGCCTTCGCCGTCTTGATGCTCGGCCTGGGCGTTGATTTCGCCATCCATCTTGCGCTTCATCTGGTCACGGACCGCCGACGCGGTGTGGCGACCCGCTCGGCGCTTTATCGCTCTGTGCGCCATATTGGTCTCGCCTTTGCGATCGCAGCGCCGACGACGGCGTTTGCGTTCCTGTCATTTTCGCCGACGCGCTTTATCGGCATGGCGCAGCTTGGCGTCATCGCGTCAGGCGGCGTCGCGATCGCCTTCGTCGTTTCCACCAGCATCATCGCCGCCACCGCAGCGCTGACCGGGCGCGATGGCGCAGCGCTCGCATCCGACCGCCAACCGCGCTCCGCGCCGCGGAAGTCTGGCTGGGCCGGCTTGCGTCGGATCGCCGCCTGGCTCGTTCTGGCGCTTGGCCTCGGCGCCTTATTCGCTGCGCCTTTTGCGCGCTTCGACGCCGATCCGATGTCGCTGCGCGATCCTCACGCCGCCTCCGTGCGCGCCTTCGACCGCCTGTTCGATGAAGAGGAAACTCATCCCTACCGGCTCAGCGCGATAGCGCCGGATATTGAGGCGGCGCACGAATTGGCGGAGCGCGTCGCGGAACTGCCAGAAACCGGCCGTGTCCTGACATTGGCGCATTTCCTGCCGGAGGACGCAGACGTCAAACGTGAACTCATCGACTTCGCCTCCTACAGTCTCGCTTCGGCGCTGTCCGGCGGACGCACGGATGGCGGCGCGGCGGAGGATGAGGAGGGCGCTGAACCGCCCGCGCCGCGAAGCGCGGCGCTCGCCCAATTGCAGGCGACGCTTGCGAGTGCTGACGAGATATCGGCTTTGCGTCTCAATGCGGCGCTGAGCGAGTTGCGGCTGCGCGCCAATACCGAGCCCGGTCTCTTCGACGCCGTACGCGATGACGTTTTCGCCTATTGGCCGTCACTCTTTGACCGGTTGCAGGCGCAGATCGCGCCGGGCGAAACGAGCGTGGAGACCTTGCCGGCGCCTATTCGCGACCGCTTTCTTGCGCCGGATGGACGCGTCCGCGTCGAAATTGCGCCAGCGGGGGACGCCCGCGATGCGGATTTGCGCCGCGCTTTTGTCGACTCGGTCCTGACGGTCGCGCCGCATGCGGCGGGCGCGGCGCGCAGCGTCATGGCCAGCGGCGACGTCGTCGTGAACGCCATGAAGCAGGCCGTCGTCGTGGCGCTCATCGGCGTCTTCATCTTTGTGCTGCTTGTGCTGCGCGACTTCACCTTGACCACATTCATTCTGTTCCCGTTGGTTCTGGCGGGCTTATTGACGGCGGCGACGAGCCTCGTGGTCGGCATGCCGTTCAATTTCGCGAATGTCATCGTCATCCCGCTCTTGATCGGCATTGGCGTCGACAGCGGCGTGCATCTGGCCTTGCGCCTCGACGCTAACGAGAGCGCGCACGCCGTCTACGACACCTCGACGCCGCGCGCGACTTTGTTCAGCGCGCTTACGACGATCGCCTCTTTCTCAAGTCTGATGGCGTCGCCCCATCGCGGCACGGCGAGCATGGGCGGTCTGCTCTCCATTGCGTTGCTATGGACAACTGTCTGCACAGTGGTCGTCTTGCCGACCATCGTTGAGGCGCTGCAAACTCGGCGCGCGCGCGCAGCGCGTTAGGCCGTCATGCGGTCACACTGTCGCCCGGCGCCGGTATTATTCTCCTGCTCACAATAGCGAGAATGCTCATGACGATCATCACGCCAGCCCGCGCCTCTATTGCGGCGTTTGTCTTGTCGCTCAGCGCTTTCACGGCATCGCCGATTGCGGCCGTAGCTCAAGAGGGCGATGCGGTGACGCAAGCTCCGGATACGGCTTCACAAGCACACACCGCGGCGCAAAGCCTCATCGCGTCTCTGACGGCGATTGGAAGTGATCAAACGCTGGATGAGGCCGAACGCCGCGAACAGCTCAGGCAAGTATTGAGCGCCAGCCTCGCGACCGGGCCGATGAACCGGTTCGCGCTCGGTCCATCCCGGCGCGCTGAATCCTCGGAAACTCAAATCGCACAATATGAGGAACTATTTCCCGATTATATCGCAGTAATATTCAGCACACATATTCAAAGATTGGCGGAGCGTCCGTTGGAAGTCCGCGACGCAGTGCAGATCCGCGACAATGAAGCGATTGTCCAAACCTTCGTGTTTGACGACCAAGACCGCGAAGCAGCTCAAATCGACTGGAGATATCGCATATCTGAAGACGGCGTGTTTTTGCTTGATGTTATTGTCGAAGGCATCTCGCGCATGGTCGCGTTGCGCGCTGAATTCGGCGAATTGATCGATGAAAATGGAGGCATAGATGGTCTGTTGTCTCATATGAGCGCTGTCGTCGACGGCGTGGAGACTGTTCGGATTGGCGAAGACCTCGAGGAAGTCTCTCAAGACTAGCGACTTGACAGCATTTCAGCCGACCAATGGTGCGCTTCTGCGGCCAAACATCGCGTAGATTTCGCCAAATTTTTCGCCAATCACGTGACATCGCGCAGAACGACAATCTGCGCCGCACGCCCGTTCTCACAGACGCCCGCCAGACGAAAAATGTCCGGTCAATGCTCGAGTTAATGGTGGGCGGTACTGGGATTGAACCAGTGACCCCCTCGGTGTGAACGAGGTGCTCTCCCGCTGAGCT
>JAUIEH010000464.1 GCA_030428405.1 Alphaproteobacteria bacterium | reverse complement strand
ACGGCGTCGGTTCGAAGACGTCGCCACATTTCGAGTGGCGCAGAGAGACGCCGATCTTGCCGTCCTTGACGCCCCAGCGCCGCTCCCAGCGCAGCATCATCAGCGCGGTCCAATAGAGGTCGCGACCACGCTCCGTCATGCGGTATTCATAGCGTAAAGGCGTTTCGCTATAAGGGTGTTTGACGAACACTTCGGCCGCGACGAGGCGCTTCATTCGGTCGCTTTGCAGCGCTTTCAGAAGCCCCGTACGCGCGCGTATTTCCTCGAAGCGTCTCGCGCCCAGCCAGCTCGCCTCGAGGATCAGGATCGTCGGCGTATCGCCTACGATTTCCAGGGCCCGCCAGATGGAGCATGTTCGGATCAAACGACGTTCAGACAACTCGGTCCATTCCTTCAGCGTGCGCGTTCGTGCACGCCGACTTGCATTACCGCGCACGCCGCAAGCCCGGCGCTACGCGTTACTGGATCTAAAATACGTAATTGCGCTGCAATTATCAAAGGCAAGAGCGCACGACGCGGGCTTGGCGCGATGTTGACAGCCAAAGCCGTGCCTTAGATGGTTTGATAGTGCAAGCGCAGTGCACCCAAGAAGCAGGCCGCAACATAGATGCAAACAACGCCGATTGAGATCGTCCGCCAGTATGAGCAGCTGGGCTGGTGGGGCGAGCGCACCTTCATGGACACGTTCGACGAGGCGGTCGCGGATGCGGGCGATCAGCTTGCGCTCGTCGATCCGCCGAACCGCGCCGACATCATGGCGGGTCAAGTCAAGCGTTTGACTTTCAAGGAGGTTTGCGAGCGCGCGGATGCGCTGGCGCTGCTCCTTCAGGCCGGCGGCGTCGGTCAGGGCGACAAGATCATCGTGCAGCTTCCCAATGTGGCGGAGCTGCCCATCGCCTATGTCGCGCTCGGCCGGCTCGGCGCGATCATCAGTCCGGTCGCCTGCCAATATGGCCGCTTCGAGCTCGCAGGCATCGCAAAGGCGTTGGATGCAAAAGCAGTCCTCACCATGGGCCGCTTCATGGGCAAGGAGTTCCTCGACGAGCGCCGCTCAGCCTTCGGGCCCGACATCACGATCTTCGCCTTTGACGGGGAAGGCCGCGACGGCGTCATCGCGCTGCCCGACGATCTGCTCACGGCGGCCGGCGCGCTCAGCGCTGCGCCCGCGCCGAAAGGGCTCATCGGCAAGCTGTTCGGCGCCGGCAAGTCCGAAGCGCCCGCACCGCCGCGCGCCAAGGTCGACGCCAACGACGTCTACACGATCTGCTGGACTTCGGGCACGACGGGCCTGCCCAAGGGCGTGCCGCGCCATCACAATCACTGGTTCTGCCAATCGATGGCGGTATCCGAGGCCGTGCCCGTCACGGCGGGCGAGGCGATGTTGAACCCGTTTCCGCTGATCAACATGGCGGCGCTTTCGGGCTTCTTCTTCATGTGGCCGATCCGGCGCGCGCGCCTGGTCCTGCATCACCCCTTCGATCTCAATGTCTTCCTTCAGCAGATGAAGGACGAGGAGATCGTCTACACCATCGCGCCGCCGGCGATCTTGAGCCTGATACTTCAGCGTACTGATTTGCACGACAAGATTGACCTGTCCGCGGCCCGGCACATTGCGTCGGGCAGCGCGCCATTGGCGCCGAGCATGGTGAAGGGGTTCAGCGATCTGTTCGGCGTGGAAATCATCAATTTCTTCGGCTCGAATGAAGGCATGGGGCTGGTCGGCAGCGCGCGCGACATTCCCGATCCGGAGCTGCGCGCCACCTATTTTCCGCGCTTTGGACGCGACGATATTCAATGGTCGAACAAGTTCTCCTCGCAATGCCGCACCAAGCTGGTCGACTGGCAAAATGACGACGTCGAAATCACCGAGCCGGGCGTGTCGGGCGAATTGCTCATCACTGGTCCAAACGTGTTTGACGGCTATCTCAATGACGGGCGCGACCATAGCGACGTGTTCGACAAAGACGGCTATTTCCGCTCCGGAGATTTGTTCGAGATCGCGGGCGAGGGAGAGCTGTCGCGCTTCTACCGCTATGTCGGCCGGCGCAAGGAGCTGATCATTCGCGGCGGCATGAACATATCGCCCGAGGAACTCGACGCCGCGCTCGCCGGACACCCGAAGCTCGTCGAGGCCGCCGTTGTCGGCTATCCCGACGAGGTGATGGGCGAGAAAGTCGCCGCGATCGTCGTTCCGAAAGACGGGGAAAACGTCACGCTTGAGGACATCACCGGCTATCTTGAAGGCTTGGGCATGGCCAAGTTCAAATGGCCGGAGCGGGTGGTCACGACGGATGTCCTGCCGCGCAATCCATTAAACAAGGTCGTACGCGTCGAGCTCGAGAAATTTCTCTGAGTAAGGACGTTCAGCACGGTTGCGGGGATCGGAGTATATGACCGTCTATATTTATGACGCTGTGCGCACGCCGCGCGGCGCCGCGAAAGAGGGCGGCGCGCTGCATGGTCAGCGCCCTGTGGACATGATCGCAACGCTTCTGGAGGCGGTTCAGGCGCGCAAC
>JAUIEH010000463.1 GCA_030428405.1 Alphaproteobacteria bacterium | reverse complement strand
GCTTGAGCTCTTCGATCAGCTGCAGATCCGAATTGGTCTGGCTGCGCAGCGCTTCGGCCTCGCGCGCAGCGCCTTCGAGTTCGGCGCAACGCGAGCGCAGACGATCGAGTTCCTGATCGCCCGACGACGTGTTGGCGAGCTGGGTTTCGAGTTCGCGGATGCGCGCGTGCAGGCCCTCGACTTCGCTCGCATCGACGCGGCGGCCGCTGGATTTGCGCGACTCCAGCGCAACGAGTTGCGCGCGCAGTTCCCCGGCGGTGTCGCGTTCGCGCGCCGCAGCGGTCTGAGCTTCGCGCAGCTGGAATTCAAGGCGGCGGATTTCAGTGACCGGGTCGCCCTCGCGGCCGGAACGCTGAAGCTCGGCGGCCAAACGCGCAGCCTCGTCGCGCTGCGATGCGGCTTCGCCCTCAAGCTCGCGCATGCGACGGCGGAAATCGCGCATGCGCGCGCCATTCGCGCCTGCGCCGATCGCCCAGCCCATCAGCAAGCCGACAAACGCCGCGGCTGCGATCAAGGCCCAAATCTGGAGGATGAGATACTGCATCTTCGCTACTCTGGTTTGATCAGCCGCCGATCCGGAACCGCATGCCCGTCTCGTCCGCTCCCGCTATGGCGGCGACCCGTTCGGACGCCACCCCCTGCAACACGAAATAATCAGCGACGGCTTGCGCCTGCTCCAGCGCCAACTCAGCCGGGTCTTCGCCTTCGCCTGCCTCTATTCGGCTCGCAGCCGACGCAATGACGGCGATGTCGTGATGACGGCATCGAAGCGCCACAATCGCGAGACGGTCAAGCAAGGCGTAGGCCTCCATCTCGATGACGGCGCCTTCGCCGAACGTCACCTCGCCCTCATCGGATAGTTCGTCGAACAGCGTCTGGCAAACGGCCGGATCATCGATTTCACTCAAATCGATTCCGTCCTCATCGCCTTCGGCGTCTTCAACGCCTTCTCCGCCTTGCTCCGGCGCCTCAATGCGCGCCACGGCCACGAAGGGCGCGGGCAGCCGCGCGATGTCGCCCGTGATCTGATCGCGCGTGGCGGAATCATCAGTGACTCCTTCAATACGCAGGCGTTCGTCGCGCAACACGGCGCGACCCGTCGTCATGCGCGCGACCTGTTCGATCGCGGAAAACGCCACGCCCGCCCAGACCGTTTCCTCACCGTCCGGCGCGCCGCGCGCGATGATCATTTCATCGCCGACGCCGCCGGGGAAAAGCTCGCGCGCAAAACTGATCAAGTCGGCGCGCAAGGCGCGGCTCGGAACGGCGCCTTGCAGCGTCACCGCGGCGCCGTCGCGCAAAACGCTCCATTCATAGGGGCTGACCGGCGGCGCTAGCGTCGTCTGATCGCTCACCCGCATCACGCCGCCCGTCCAGAAGCCGCCTTCGCCGGCCGCATGCAGGACCGCAGCGCGCGCCTCGCCGCGCTCATCCTCGCGCGGGGCTTCGCCGCGCAGAATGGCGGTCTGGCCGTCCATCTCCGCTGAGGCCCATTCAAAACCGGTTTCGCTGAGCGCTTCGTCGACCGCGGTCTGAAGCTCGCCTTCAATGCGCGGCGCAAACGCTGAATAAGGCGCAGCAGCGCCGGGCGCTGCGCGCAGCGCGCCATAATAGCCGATCGCCCCGAGCGCCCCGACGCCCGCAAGCACGGTCACTATCCGCAGCATGATCACTCACCCGCCGTCTCGGCCGCAGGTTCGTCCCGTCGCCCGCGATACGACACGCTAATCCAGAGTGGTTGACGGATACGCCACTCCAAGCGGCGTGTCGATTCGGAGAGTCAATCAGATCTAAACGCGTACGGGGCGAGCGCGCGCCGACGCTCATCGACGAAAAGTCGCCGTCGCAGCGGAGGATGCGCGCGTTGATGACAATCCGGACGCTCGCAAAGCCGGCACGTGACGCCGACGGGAACTGCAATTCGTCGCGCCGCGCCATCGTCCTGGTCGAGGTAAACGAGCCGCTCGGCGTGCTCGATGGCGCAACCAACGCTCACGGCGAGCAATTGTCCGGGCGCGCCCGGCCCCGCCGCAGGCCGGCGCACGGTCCGCGATATCGTGAAAAAGCGCTTGCCGTCCGGCGTCTCGATGACGTGATTGAGAACGCGGCCCGGCTCGCGAAAGGCTTCGAAAACGCCCCAGCGCGGACACCCCGCGCCCGAGCGCGCAAAATGCATCAGCGTGCCGCCATAGCGCTTGGAGACATTGCCGGCGTGATCGACCCGCAGCATGAAAAAGCCGACCCCGCGCCCGCCCGGCCGGTGCAAGGTCGTCAGCCTGTGGCAGACCTGCTCGAAGCTCGCCGAAAACCGCCGCGCCAGAACTTCGATGTCATAGCGCGTCCCTTCCGCCGCCTCGCGAAACGGCTCGTAGGGCATCATTACGGCTGCGGCGAAATAATTGGCGAGATGAATGCGATAGAGCCGGCGCGCTTCTTCCGAGGCGAAGCCCGCCTGATCCACAAGTTCGTCGAGCAGCGCGCCTTCTTCCATCAGACCGATTTGAACGGCGGCCTGGAA
>JAUIEH010000462.1 GCA_030428405.1 Alphaproteobacteria bacterium | reverse complement strand
AGCTTTGGCTGCCAGGCGTCGAAAGTCTCTTCGCGGTCATCCAGCAACGCGCCTGCCGACGTAATTGTCTGAGAACGGATGTCTGCGTCATAGCGCAGCGCCGCCGACAAGGTGACGGCGTCCGTCACATCGTAGTCGATCTGTCCGAAGGCGGCGAGATTGGTCGAGCGCACATCGTAGCGCGACGCCGGCGCGCCAAACAGCAAGGGGCCGAAATCATCCAAGCGGCCGCGCTCAATATCCTGTACGAATCCGCCTGCAATCCAGCGCAGACGGCGGTCATCGGGTGAGACATGGCGCGCTTCGGCGGTCCACACGTCGAGCCGCGTCGGTTGGCGCACGGGCTGGATGCCGGTGGGAAAACCAGGGATCGCACCGGGGAGATAGTCCAACTCCTCCTCCCAGCGCTTGGCGTACCAGTCGCGCGCGACAATCAGGCTGGTCTGCGAGCCATCGCCATTGGTGCGCGTGAGGCGGCCCGCCGCCGTCGTCCAGAAACGATCCGAACGTCCGCGATAATCTCCGATCGGATCAATCAGCGCTACGCCGTCCAGCCTGCCGCCAAAGCCGCCGGTCACATCGTTCGAAGAGGCAAACGCAGCGCCGCCGTCCTCCTCGCGATGCTCGAGCCGACCTTCAAACAATACATTGTCCGCCACGTCGGCTTCGACACGCAGGCGCGCGTTGAAACTTTCATACCCATCGACGCGGCTTTGCAGCGTCGTATTGCGGATATGGCCGTCGCTCGCGAAGCCTGAAAACGCAAGACGCGCGCGCACGCGCTCGCTCAGCGGCCCGCCATAAGCAGCGTCCAGTTCGCGCGTATGCGCCGATCCGTATCCGATGCGAACCATGCCCTCAGGCGTCGCTGTCGGTGCGTTGGTCACGACGTTGAGCGCGCCGCCCGCGGCGTTGACGCCGAACAAAGCGCCTTGAGGACCCGCGAGCGTTTCGATGCGCGCGACGTCATAGAGACGCCCCGTGAAAAACTCTGTGTCGCCGAGCGCTGCGCCATCCACGAGATAAGCGATCGACGGCGCCTGCAGCCGGTCTGTCGCCACGCCGCGCACGGAAACGATATTCGTGCCGGGATCCTGGTCATTGATCAGGAGGAAGCTCGGCGAAGCGTCCGCCACGGCGTCGAGGCTCAATAAGCGCCGCGAGCGGATATCCAGCGCGCCGAACACGCTCGCCGTTTCCGGCGTCGCGAACGGATCTTCAGCGCGACCGCGCGCGGTGACGAAAATGACCTCTCGTTCGACCGCGACGGCATCAGAGCCGGATTGTGCAATGGCCTGCCCGCCGCAAAGAGAGCCGGACGCCAAAACGAAACTGAACGCAATTTGCGACGCGCGCCGCATATCTGCCTCCTCCCTGCGCCGGCATGATCCGGATCAGGTTCGACGGGTCGTCGCGCTGCAACGGCTCGCGCCGTCGCCATCGACCTCTCAGCCCCTCAAGCGGGACCCCCCGGGTGATTGAACGCGGCGAACATAGGCCGGCAAAAGCTTTCAGGCAAAATCTGATTAGGGCTCGGCGCGCGCCAGCAGCCGTCGATAGAGCAGCCAGGCCAATATGGCGCTGATGACGGGACCAATCAGCAGATAAGGCCAGAATGCTTCGCCTTCGGCTGCGTTCCAGAGCGCGCGCATCGGCCAGTAGCTCGGCCACGGCCAGGCGAGCATCGTGATCGGCCAGCTCAAGATGAAGGCCAACGCCGGCAGCGCGAGGAAGGTGTTCACCAGCCGAAACGCGACCAGGCCCGCAAGCTTGCTCGGCGCAAACGCGATGACGGCGAGAGCCGCCGGCGGCACGATTGCTGCGCCCGATATAGCGATGAGCGCCACCGTCCAGAGCGGCAGCGGCGTCAAACCTGCGACCGGATAGGAAATGACAGTCGTGAGGACCGCAAGCAGCACAGGCGCGATCAGCCGCGCCGTCAGTATACGCGCAAATGAGACAGGCGTGACCCTGAGCGCGGCGAGGGTCTTGTCGTCGCGTTCTTCAACGAAGACGAGGCCGTAAACGCCGCCGATCAGACCGCCCGACATGGTCACGAACGTGCCCATCATCATCGGGCGATACTGCACCAGATCGAAATCAAGCCGCGCCGCAAGCACGGCTTCGAGCTCTGGCCAGTAAAAGCGCAGAACGAACGCCACGATCACCGGCAACAAGATCATGAAGGCGAACAACAAGTCGCGCGACAGGCTGAGCCCGTCCGTTACGGCGAACGCGCGCACCAGCCGCCACATGCGTCCATTTTGCGCGTTCGACGCCATGGTCACGCCGCTCCCAGTCGTGCGCGCGCGGTTCGCAGAGACCACAGCGCCGCAATGAATGCGACGCCGATCCACGCAATTGATCCGAGCGAGGCATAGATCATGCGCCCCGCTCCTGTCGGCTCGAACGCAGCTTGCAGGAGCGCCGCCGCCGGACCGGTCGGCCACAGATCGACCCAGAGCGGGGCTTGCGCGATTAGAAGCGAATAGCCCGGAACGCTGAGCGCGAAGATGACGC
>JAUIEH010000461.1 GCA_030428405.1 Alphaproteobacteria bacterium | reverse complement strand
CGCGGATGAACGATGAAGTCACCGCGCTCGCGCGCTATAAAAAGCTGTCGGCTGGCGCCTGGATCTCCGGCGAGTGAATTCAGGACAGCGTTCATGTCCATATTGACGACGACGACGCCGGCGAGCGTGCCGGATGCATCGAAGATCGGCGTGGCGATCCGCACCACCGATACGAGCGGCCGCGAAATCACGCCGTGTTCGCGATTGAGATTGATCTCGGAAAAATAGAGCTCGCCCTCGTTAAGCGTCAGAGGGCGGGCGACATATTCGCGATCGCCTTTCTGCTGTAGCTCAATATCCGGGGTGCGCGAAACGACGCCGCCCTCACGCGCGAGGCGCACGACCTCGCGGCCATTATCGGCGACGCCGATAAAGCGCGTTTGGAAATAATATGGGTACTGAACAAGAAACCGGTTGAAGATGTCGGCGACGCCGTCGCGCGCGCCATTCAGCGCCGCAGCGCCTTCGGCCGTCGGATCGTGCGAGGTGATCGCATTCGCCAGATTGCGCACTTCGGGTGATTGCGCCAGATAGGAGACATCGCGTCCAAGCGTGTCGATGCGGTCCGCGATGCGGTCATTGACGCGGGTCAGACGCGCGCTCAGGCGGCTGGACTCATTTTCAACCAGCCGGTCGACCGAGCCGTAATAATGTATGGCGTTGATCGCTGAGACGCTGAGTGCGACCAGCGCCACCGAGAAGATCACGAAACGGTGCGCGAATGATAAGCGGAAGCCGTCGCGCCAGCGCGCAGAGGCGGCGCGCATGCGCGCGATGGGCTACTTCATCCCAGCCGGGCGCGGCGCAGCGATTGCAAACTCAGACATCGCTCAGACGACGCGATCGATCATTTCACCGCGGCAAATGCCCTCGACGGCGCGAACCAGCTTTTCTTCGAATTCGATGACGCTGTCGGGCTTGGTGATGAAGCAGGTCGCGCTGGCGATCAGCGCGCGGCGCACATCGGGAAAGGCTTTCGACGTGGTCAGGACAATGACGCGGACATCGTTGGAATTTGGCAGGCTGCGCATCTGTCGCAGGAACTCAAACCCGTCAATGACCGGCATATTCAGATCAAGAACTATCACGTGATAGGGCTCGGACTCGGCGGTCAGCCGCTCAAGCGCCAGACAGCCGTCCTCGCTGCGCCGGACCTCGGAGACGTTTTCGCAACGGTGCAGAATGTCGAGCGCGATGCTGGCGTCGTCGTCGTCGTCCTCCACCAGAAGCACGCGCACCTGAGACAACTCGACGGCTTGCTTCAAATTCGTATTTGCTGCGGCCAAACCGGAAGGCTCCCGATCGTTCGCCGTTTGCGAGGGCGCACACGCCTCAGCGCCGCTCTTGCCTGAATACGCCATACGTCTACTCCTGAACTCGCGCTGGACCGTTCCAGCGAAGCTGCACTCGCTCAGGACTATGTCAGGCGGAGATTGACCCTCGAATAACGGCAATTTGATACATTAGGGGAGGATTTCGTTAGGAACTGCTTTACCGTTCGTACACATTCGCACATTTGCCGCGCATCACACGCCGCACGCCATCGCCGTAATCTGCTTGAGAATGGTTTGGTCAGGCGATTTGCCGCGACAGCTGGCGAACAGTTTCGCACAGATCGTCGATGGAGATCGGCTTCGCCAATGTGGCGTCCGCGCCCATATCCTTGGCCAGACCGAGCGCGTCGACGCTTGGCGACATCGCGCCGATATCGCCGGAAACCGCAATGATCTTGATGCCCGGATGGATCAGCTTGGCCTGACCGGTAAACGCCACGCCGCCGAGCCCGGGCATGACAATGTCGCAGATCGCAATATCCGGCGGCGATGACCGGACTGCGTCGAGCGCGCTTTCCCCATCATGCGCCTTCGCGCAGTTATGACCGTCCAAACTCAACGCCGTGTGCCATAACTCGACCGTCGCCTCATCATCATCAATAATAAGTACATTTGCCATTCAACACATCTCTTCGCAGCTGACGGCGGCGTACAAAGATTTCATTCGTTTGAAGTCCATATCAGCTCACGTAATGGGCCGTGGCGCAACACTAATTTGCCGGAGTCCCCATAACTGCGTGTAATGATTACCGAGCTGGATTAACAAATTCTAGAATAGTCTCGCAGACGCTGCGGAGCAGGCGGAAAGTTCATGCTTTTTGCCGATGAACAAACTCGGATTGAGCCGCCAGATCCGGCAAGCCGCAGACAGCACGACCTATGTCCGAAATAGAATTTCTTTCTGCTGAAGAGATTTTCCAGTCCTCGTCCTGTTCCGGCGTCATCTTCGACCAGGACGGAAACATTGTGGCGGCGAACTATGCGGCCGAAAAGTTGTTCGGCCGTCCACATCAGCAAATTAAGGGCATGCGTGTCGAGCAGTTGATCCGCGACTCTGGCGTGGTTGTCGGCGCTTTGAAGACGCTGCGGACGAGCGGTGATTCGGTGAGCTTCGATGCTGTCGTCGTTACATCCGCCGACGGAGTTGACGTTTGCGTCAACGCAAGGATCGACCAGCTCAGCGGTGGCGCGC
>JAUIEH010000460.1 GCA_030428405.1 Alphaproteobacteria bacterium | reverse complement strand
AGTGGCGCGTGACCGTGCCGTGGGCGGCTTCGGCTTCGACCGTTTGGCCGTCCGGCGTCATCAGGACCGAGGTCATCATGCCGAGCGAGCCAAAGCCCTGCGCGACCGTGTCGGACTGCACGTCGCCGTCATAGTTCTTACACGCCCAGACATAGCCGCCCGACCATTTCAGCGAGGCCGCGACCATGTCGTCGATCAGGCGGTGTTCGTAGGTGAGCTTGCGGCTCTCGAACTCGTCCTTGAACTCGGTCTCGAAGACGTCCTGGAAGATGTCTTTGAAGCGTCCGTCATAGGCCTTCATGATCGTGTTCTTGGTCGACAGATAGACCGGGTAGTTCAGCTGCAGACCGTAATTGAACGAAGCGCGCGCGAAATCGCGAATGGACTCGTCGAGATTATACATCGCCATGGCGACGCCCGAGCCCGGGGCCTGGAAGACTTCGTGTTCGATGACCTGGCCGTCATCGCCCTCGAACTTGATGGTCAACTTGCCAGCCGTCGGGAATTTGAAGTCGGTGGCGCGATACTGGTCGCCGAAGGCGTGACGGCCGATGACGATCGGCTGGGTCCAGCCCGGCACGAGGCGCGGCACGTTCTTGCAGATGATCGGCGCCCGGAAGACGACGCCGCCAAGAATGTTGCGGATGGTGCCGTTCGGGCTGCGCCACATTTTCTTGAGCCCGAATTCTTCGACGCGGGCTTCGTCGGGCGTGATGGTGGCGCATTTGACGCCGACGCCGAATTCTTTGATCGCGTTCGCCGCGTCGACGGTGATCTGGTCGTCCGTTTCATCGCGCGACTGGACCGAGAGATCGAAATATCGGAGATCGACGTCCAAATAGGGGTTGATCAGCCGTTCTTTGATCATCGCCCAGATGATGCGAGTCATCTCATCGCCGTCGAGTTCGACGATCGGGTTCTTCACTTTGATCACGGAACACGCGCTCCAAATGGTTTTTGATAAAACGCCTCGCGCGAGGATCACGGCTGAGACGGACGAGACCGTGTCGATAGCATCAGCCGCCGCGCGCTTAAAGACCGCACAGATATGGAGTGCGCCGTGAACCCGCCGGTCATCGTGCTGGTTGCGCCGCAGCTCGGCGAGAATATCGGCGCGGCTGCGCGCGTGATGGCGAATTTCGGTTTGAGCGAGCTGCGCATCACGGCGCCGCGTGACGGCTGGCCGAATGAGAAAGCGATCGCGATGGCGGCGGGCGCGTTGGACGGCCCCGTCGCTATATCAGTTTTTCCTGATGCGGCCGCGGCGCTGGGCGATATCGAACGCGTCTACGCAACGACGGCGCGCGTGCGCGAGCTTTCCCTGCCGGTGATGGATGCGCGCCAGGCGGCGCTGGACCTGATGCAGCGGCCCGAAGAGGAGCGCGCGGCGATCATGTTCGGCCCCGAAGCTTCGGGCCTTAACAATGCAGACGTCGCACGCGCCAACGCCGTCATCACCTTGCCCGTGAAAGCCTCATTCAGCTCGTTGAACCTCGCACAGGCTGTCGCGGTGACGTCTTATGAATGGGCGATGGCGCAGGGCGGCGGTGTCTCGGCGCCCGTCCAGAACATTCAGACGCTGGCGCGGCGCGGCGATGTCGAGGCGATGGCCGATCACCTCGAAGCAGAGCTCGACGAGGCGCATTATTTCTGGCCGGAGGCGAAAGCCGCTTCAATGAAGCTGAACATGCGCGCGATGTTGTCGAGACTGGCCTGGACGGAGCAGGACGTGCGCTCCATGCGCGGCTGGATCAAGGCGCTGACGCGGCGTGCGGGGTCGAACGAAGAATGAGCGCGAAGCGTCTGATCGTGTTTGACTCCGGCTTTGGCGGGCTGTCCGTCGTCTCCGCTTTGCGCCGGCGCCAGATCGGCGGCCGGCTCTATTACGTCGCAGATCATGCGGGCTTTCCCTATGGCGCGCTTGACGACGAAGCGGTCGTCGCGCGCGTCCTCGCGACCATTGAAGCGGCCGTTGAAGACGAAGAAGGCGCGCCGGACGCGGTCGTTATCGCTTGCAGCACGGCCTCCACGCTTGCGCTGCCGGCGTTGCGCGCACGCTGGGAATTTCCGGTCGTCGGCGTCGTTCCGGCGCTTAAACCGGCTGCGCGCGACACCAAATCGGGGCTTGTCTCCGCTCTGGTGACCGCGGGCACGGCGCGCCGGCGTTATCTGCGCGACCTCATCGAAGAACACGCCGCCGGCGCCGATGTCACGATCGCCGCGGCGCCCAATCTCGCAGCGATGGCTGAAGCGTTCATCCGTGGCGAGGATTTATCGAGCGACGCGCTCGCGCGCGAGATCGCGCCGGCCTTTGTCGAGCGCGATGGCGCGCGCACGGACGTGGTCGCGCTTGGCTGCACGCATTACCCGCTTTTGCTCGATCAACTGGTTCAGGCCGCTCCCTGGCCTGTGACCTGGATTGATCCGGCCGAAGCGATCGCGCGCCGTGTTGCGGATGTGGCTGGCGCGCTCTACGAGGCCGAGGCGGCTGAGGGCGTTTTGCGCTCGACCGCGCCGCCCGCGCTTG
>JAUIEH010000459.1 GCA_030428405.1 Alphaproteobacteria bacterium | reverse complement strand
GGCGCGTTGTCATTGGCGATTTCGCAGACGCCGTGCTCGCGTCCTGCGACGCAGGCCGCCACGGCTTGATCGACATCGGCGCCGAGCAGCGCCGCCATCGCGCCTTCGCCGACGGGAACGGCTTCCTGCATGGCCTGGCCGCGAAGCTTCAGGAGGCGCGCAGCATCGGCGAGGCCGAGCGCGCCGCCGGCGGCGAGCGCTGAATATTCGCCCAGGCTATGACCGGCAAGATAATCGGCGCGCTCAACGCTGACGCCGAACTCCGTCTCGAGCGCGCGAATGACCGCGAGGCTGACCGTCATCAGCGCGGGCTGCGCGTTTTCGGTCAGGGTCAGTTCGTCGGCCGGACCGTCGAATATGAGCTTGGTCAGGTTTTGATCGAGCGCTGCGTCGACTTCTTCGAACACGGCGCGCGCGGACGCGAAAGCGTCATGCAGCGCGCGGCCCATGCCGGGCGATTGGCTTCCCTGTCCGGGAAACACGATGGCAAGCGTCATTGCACACCTTGATATTGGCTGCCGGTCGGATGAGCGGCAGAAGTGCGCGAAGGCGGCGGCGCTGACAAGCCCTGCGCCCGCAAATGCGCGAAACGACTTGCCTTTCCGCGGCACCGGGCTTAGACAACGCGGCTCTTGATTCGCGGTCCCTGATGATGCGCCGCGGCGGGCTGAGCGTCCGCCGCTTTTCGTCTTGGGAGCCGTCGCTCGTTTCGGCCCTTCCGCCGATGCGCGCGCCGCGGATCGCTCACGGAAGGACGGAGAAGCATGCCGCTTTACGAACACACGATTATCGCGCGTCAGGACATCTCGCCCCAACAAGTCGACACCATGGTCGAAGACGTCACCAAGCTCCTTGAGGAGCAAGGCGGCTCGGTTCGCAAGACCGAATATTGGGGCCTGCGCAATCTCGCTTACCGCATCAAGAAGAACCGCAAGGGTCATTACGCCTTTTTCGGCGTCGACGCTCCGGCTGAGGCGATGCATGAGCTGGAGCGCCGCCTGCGCATCAATGAAGACGTGCTGCGCTACATGACCGTGCGCGTCGACGACATCGAAGAGGGCCCCTCGCCCATTCTCGCCAAGCGCGAAGAGCGCAAGCGCCGCGACCGGCGATAAGGAGGGCTGACCATGGCGACCAATCTGAACATCACCAATCTGCCGCAGCGCCGCGCCTTTGCGCGTCGGCGCAAGGTTTGCCCTTTCTCCGGCGATGGCGCGCCTGCGATCGATTACAAAGATCCCAAGCTCCTGCAGCGCTACATGTCCGAGCGCGGCAAGATCGTGCCCGCGCGGATCACCGCCGTTTCTCAACGCAAGCAGCGCGAGCTCGCCCGCGAAATCAAGCGCGCCCGCTATCTCGCGCTCTTGCCCTACGCGACGAACTAGGAGGCGATCATGGAGGTCATTCTCCTCGAACGCATCGATCGGCTTGGCGCGATGGGCGACGTCGTCCGGGTCAAAGCCGGCTTTGCACGGAACTTTCTTCTGCCGCAGGGCAAGGCGCTGCGCGCAACCGAAACCAACCGCTCCCGCTTTGAGCGCGAGCGCGAGGCGCTGGAAGCGCTCAACGCCGAACGCCGCGACGCAGCGTCCTCTGAAGCCAGCCACATTGACGGCGAGACATTCATGCTCATCCGTCAGGCCGGCGAAAGCGGATTGCTCTACGGCTCGGTCTCTTCGCGCGACATCGCCGAGGCTGCGTCCAGCGACAAGCTGAAAATCGGACGCTCGCAGGTCATTCTCGACCGCCCGATCAAAGATGTCGGTCTGCACGAAGTGAAGATCCGTCTGCACGCGGAAGTCACCGTCACGGTGACGATCAATGTCGCGCGCACGGCGGATGAAGCTGAACGCCAGGCCAAAGGCGAGGACGTCATCGCGTCTCAGCACGATGAAGACCGCGCCATCGCCGACGCCCAGGCCGCCGAGCTCTTCGAAGCCAATGAAGAGCGCGAAGGCGAAGGCGTGCGCGTCGCCGCGGAGGACGAGGGTGAAGACGAAATCACCCCGCTCGAAGTCGAGGACGCGATCCCGAACCGCAACGGCGAAGCCGGCGCTTAATTATTTTCGTCACATAGCGCCGAGAGGCGTTAATCGATCAAAGCGCGGTCCCTCGGACCGCGCTTTTTTCGTTGCGAATCAACGTTCACATTTTGATTCGTTCGTTAACGCGAGACTGTGCATAACGAGTCTCTTTACAGAATAAAAACAGAACTATGCTCGAACATTACGATTCGCGTTTACGGTCATTAACCACGCATTAACCACGGGCGGCTGAACTGAAAAAGAGAGCGGCGTCGGGGGTCGCGAGCCGACGGTTCCCGAGGAATATCGGTGCGCGTGGCGCCGCTCTCACCTCTCAAGTTTAGGTTACAGCACATGCCCGATGGACACGATCCGGCTGAACTCGCTCGCTCAGCCGATGAACGCACGCCGCACTCCATCGACGCCGAGCAGGCTCTGCTCGGCGCGATGATGGCGGACAACGAAACTGCGCATCGGATCACCGACGCTCTGCGGGCTGAGCATTTCTACGAT
>JAUIEH010000458.1 GCA_030428405.1 Alphaproteobacteria bacterium | reverse complement strand
GGCGAGTTCGAGCGCACGCATGTTGTCTATTCGGCGGCGCGCGATCTGGCGTTCACGTTCGGAAACTGGTCCGGCGGCGGACAGCGCACGCGCGGCTATGTCCGCGTCTGGCGCGGCGATGCGTGCCGCTGGGCGCTCGAACTCGACGTCATGGAGTGAGCGCGAGACGGCGAGGCGGCGCGCCCTCACTTTGCGATGACGCCTTCGTGTTGAGCCGTGCATTGATCGCACCGGCGTGAGCGCGATCTTTGGGTTGAATGATCCGGCTCGAGGAGATCGCTTTCATGCGTGCATTTGCAACCGTCGCACTCGCCGCTGCAGCACTGACCGCTTGCGCGCCCGCGCAAGGTCAGGCCGAGAGCGACGCCGCTGAAAGGGCGGCGGCCCAGGGCTATGAGCGCGCCATCTTCGCCGGCGGGTGCTTCTGGTGCATCGAAGCCGATTTCGAGCATCTCGACGGCGTCATTGACGCGGTTTCGGGCTATACCGGCGGCACGCTCGAGAACCCCGGCTATTACGACGTCGTGCGCGGCGACACCGGCCACTATGAGGCCGTTGAGGTCGTGTTCGATCCTGACGCTGTGAGCTACGAGACGCTGTTGTCGCATTACTGGCGCAACATCGATCCGACCGATGTGGACGGACAATTCTGCGATCAGGGCTCAAGCTACCGCACGGCGATTTTCGTCACTGACGAGGACCAGCGCTCCGCCGCGGAAGCGTCAATTGAGGAACTCGAAGCTTCCGGCCGGTTCAACAATATCGCCACGCAGATTCTCGACGCCGGTCCGTTCTTTGTCGCCGAAGAGCGCCACCAGAACTATTATATTGAGTATGCGGAGCGTTACGCCGCTTATCGACGCGGCTGCCGGCGCGACGCAAGGCTCGAACAGCTCTGGGGCGATGAGGCCGGCGGGGAGAGCGGCGATCACTGATCGCCGTCTGCCGGGTCCGTCGCGCGCTCAAGCGTTTCGAGATATTCAAGACACCATTCGGCGCTGCGCGCGCCGCCGAATTCGTCCTGGGTGTGACAGCGCACGCTGAGCGTCGCGCCGGGCAGGCTGATGCGGCCGTCAAGGTCATAGGACGGACCGCCGGAACCGCCGGGGCCGGTGGAGACGGAATATTCGATCGCGCGCCCGCCGGGCCAGACAATGCGGCGCTCGAAATTCGTCGTCTCCGATGCGGCCGTCGGGCCGAGAGATGCGATCTCGATCACGCGCGGGATGCGGTTATTCGGGTCGAGCAGGAAGCGATGCGCGCGCTCGCGGGGCAGATCGGCTTGCGCGCCTGCGGGCAGCGCCATCTGCAAGGCGAGGCCTTCGCCGAGCGTGAAGCGCACGGGCTCGAGCGGTTCGACGGCGCGCTCGCCGCCGCAGCCGGCGATGAGGAGTGCTGGGAGCGCCAGCTGCCAGACCGGTCGAGCGCGTCCGGCAAAAGCCATGGAGCGCTTCATCGGAATTTTCGTCCGTATGGCTTCAATCGCCGTAGGCTTCTTCATATTCGGGACCACGCGCAATCGGAACGAAGCCTTCGGCGGCGAAGAGAGCGAGGTCGCGCGTTCGTCCGCGTCCGGTCGGGATCGACATTTCCCCGATGGGGTCGAAATGGACGAAATCAGCCGCGATCCGGTTGCGCTCATAGTCGCGCTCGTTCAGCACCAGGACATGGGCGTCGGCGTCGTCGCCCGGCGTGAGCGGGGCTGTTTGCTCCGCATAGCTCGTCGGCGCTGCGTAACGCGGCCACATGCGCAACGGCAGAGGCTCGGCGCGGCCGTAATATTCCAGGCCGTGAAACAGAAGCCGGTTGTCGACCGCGATCAGCGAGAAGGCGCGCCCGTCATCGCCGGCCTCGTAAGCCTGACGCACGGCCGCGACCGTTTCGGGCCAGCCGCGCGCACGCTTGAGCGCGTTGGACATGCCAGCGGCGTCGGCGAGCGTCGGCGCCATGCTGAGCGACGCGAACACGACGCCCGTTCCCGCGTGCAGGACGACAGCGATGGCGGCGAGCGTGCGGGCAAGGCCTTCGCGTCCGATGATCCAGCCGGCCAGCAGCACGCAAGCCGCCGGATAAGCCGTCGCGGCCCAGTTGGCGTTGGCGCGGCTCAAAAACGCGCCGGCCGAAACGACGACCAGCGGCGGAATGATGAAGCACCAGAGAAAGGTGAAGCGGGCGTCGCGGTCCGCCGGCTTGCGGAGGAAGACGACGAACGCCCAGATCAGAAGCCCCATTGTCAGGGGACCGAACACGCCGAGTTGGCTGAACCAGAACTCGACCAGCTCGTCGAAATTCACGAAAGAACCGCCGAGATTGGCGTTCGCCGCCGTATGGCCGACCGTGACGAAACTATTGGCCGCATTCCAAATTAGATTCGGTGCGATGAGCGCGAGGGCGAGCGTCGCTGCGAGCGCGCCTTTCGGCGAAACGAGCGCGCGCCGCATGTCGCGATCGGCGAGCGCGCACAGCCCAAGACCGAGCGGGAAATAGATCATGGCGTATTTGGCGAGCAGGCCGACGCCGATGGCCGCGCCGAGGCCTGCCGCGCTCGCCCAGCC
>JAUIEH010000020.1 GCA_030428405.1 Alphaproteobacteria bacterium | reverse complement strand
GGCTATTGGAATGCGGGCGTGCGCCATGTCGTCGCCTTGCGCGGCGATCCGCCCGCCGGCATTGGCGAGCGATATGTTCCGTATGAGGGCGGTTACGCCAATGCGGCCGAACTGACGGCCGGCCTGAAAGCCATCGGCGATTTCGAGGTTTCGGTCGGGTGTTATCCCGAAAAGCACCCTGAAAGCGCCAGCATGGACGCTGACATCGATCTCCTGAAAGCCAAGATCGACGCCGGCGCGAGCCGTGCGATCACGCAGTTCTTTTTCGAGCCGGACACCTATTTCCGCTATCTGGAAAAGGTTCGCGCGGCCGGCGTCGATATTCCGATCACGCCCGGCATCATGCTGCAGTCCAATTTCAAGGGGCTCGCGCGCATGTCGGATCTGTGCGGCGCTGCAATGCCGGGCTGGCTGGCCGAAATGTATGCCGGCCTGGATGAGGATGAAGCCACGCGCCAGCTCGTCACCGCGAATGTCGCCGCGGAGCTCGTCTCCAAGCTGAGCGATGGCGGCGTCGAGCAATTTCATTTCTACACGCTCAATCGCGCTGAGCTCGCGCTGGCGACGTGCCGGCTCTTGGGCATCAAGCCGGCCGGCGCGGCGATCGAAGAGGGAGTTCGCTGATGACCCGCGATGATCGCATCGCCGCTCTGAAGGCGGCTGCTGAAAAGCGCATCCTCGTCTTTGACGGCGCCTGGGGCACGATGATCCAGGCGCTCAAGCTGAGCGAAGAGGATTTTCGCGGCGAGCGGTTCAAGGATCATCCCGCGCCGCTGCAGGGCAATAACGACATCCTTGTGCTGACCAAGCAGGAGGAGTGCCGTGATATTGCGCGCGCTTATCTCGACGCCGGCGCCGATGTCGTCGGCACGAACACGTTCAACGCCAACGCCATCAGCCAGGCCGACTATGACGCCCAGGACTGCGTCTTCGACATGAACAAGGCCGCTGCTGAAATCTGCCGCGAGGCCGCTGAAGCCAAGACGGCCGAGACGCCTGACCGGCCGCGCCTCGTCGCCGGCGCGATCGGACCGACCAATCGCACGCTTTCGCTCTCACCCGACGTCAACCGCCCGGAATATCGCGCCGTCGACTGGGACGACATGTATGAATGCTACAAGGATCAGGCGCGCGGCCTCCTGGCGGGCGGCGTCGACTTCTACCTTGTGGAAACAATATTCGACACGCTCAACGCCAAGGCGGCCATTGCCGCGCTCTTGGACTTGAATGACGAGAGCGGCGAGGATCTGCCGATCGCCATCTCGGGTACGATCACGGATAAGTCCGGGCGTACGCTTTCCGGACAGACAGTCGAAGCGTTCTGGAACTCCGTGCGCCACGCAAAGCCGCTGACGGTGGGCCTTAACTGCGCGCTCGGCGCCGCCGAGATGAAGCCCTTCATCGCTGAGCTTTCCCGCGTCGCGGATTGCCTCGTCCACGCCTATCCCAATGCGGGCCTGCCCAATGATATGGGCGAATATGATGAAACGCCCGACGATACGAGCCGCCATCTGCGCGCCTGGGCCGAGGCGGGCTATGTCAATTTCGTCGGCGGTTGCTGCGGCACGACGCCGGCCCATATCGCCAAGATCGCAGAGCTTGTGGACGGCGTAGCGCCGCGCAAGCCGCCCGTGCGCGCGACCGCAATGCGTTTGTCCGGGCTCGAACCGTTTGAACTGGCGGGATAGGACGCGACATGGCCAAGCTCTTCGAAAAGCTCGACGACAAGCTCATTGAGTTCATCGGTAAGCAGAAGATGTTTTTCGTCGCCACCGCGCCGCTGGCGGCGGACGGTCATGTCAATGTTTCGCCCAAAGGCTATGACAGCTTCGCCGTCATCGATGAAAACACGGTCGCCTATCTCGACCTTGGCGGTTCCGGCGCTGAAACCATCGCGCATCTGCGTGAGAATAAGCGCATCACGATCATGTTCTGCGCGTTCGAAGGGCCGGCCAATATCTTACGTCTTTACGGCGAAGGCGAGGCTGTGTGCATGGGTGAGCCGGGCTTGGACGAGCTTTGCGGCCTGTTTGAAGGTTTTGAGCGCGCGCGCGCCGTCATCCGTGTACGTTTGAACCGGATCGCCGATAGCTGCGGCTGGGGCGTGCCGTTTTACGATTTCAAGAGCGAGCGCGAACAGCTTCAGCGCGCGGTCGAACACGGTCCCTATGAGGCCTGGGAAGAAAAACGCTATGCGAGCAACGCGCAAAGCATTGACGGGCTGCCGGCGCTGACGCGTCCGGACGGCGCGCAGACAGGCGGGAAGGAAGAAGCAAGTTCATGAGTGAGAACAAGAGCGCCGTCGCCAGTTTCATCAATGTCGGCGAGCGAACCAATGTCACCGGCTCGGCGAAATTCCGCAAACTGATTACGAGCGGCGATTATCCCGCCGCCGTCGAGGTCGCGCGCCAGCAGGTCGAAAACGGCGCTCAGATCATCGACGTCAATATGGATGAGGGCCTGCTCGACTCTAAAGAGGCGATGGTGACATTTCTGCGCCTTGTCGCCTCCGAGCCGGACATCGCGCGCGTGCCGGTGATGATCGACTCGTCCAAATGGGACGTCATCGAAGCCGGCCTGCAATGCGTGCAAGGAAAGTCCATCGTCAATTCGATCTCGCTCAAGGAAGGTGAGGCGCCGTTTCTCGAACAGGCGCGCAAATGTCGGCGCTACGGCGCCGCCGTCGTGGTCATGGCGTTTGACGAAGACGGCCAGGCGGAGACCGCGCAGCGCAAATTCGACATCTGCAAGCGCGCCTATGACGTTCTGACGACCAAAGTCGGGATCGCGCCGGAAGACATCATCTTTGACCCGAACATTTTCGCGGTCGCGACCGGCATTGAAGAACACGACAATTACGCCGTCGAATTCATCGAAGCGGTCGCGCGCATTAAGAAAGAGCTGCCGCACGCCAAGATATCTGGCGGCGTCTCAAACATCTCGTTTTCCTTCCGCGGCAATGAGCCCGTCCGCCGCGCCATGCACTCGGTGTTTCTCTATCACGCCATTCGCGCGGGTCTGGACATGGGCATCGTCAATGCCGGCCAGCTCGACATTTATGATGAGATCGAGCCCGACCTGCGTGAGCATGTCGAGGACGTCATCCTCAATCGCCGCTCCGACGCCACGGAACGCCTGCTCGATATCGCAGAGCGCTATCGCGGGGACGGCGTCAAGGCGGACGCGAAAAAAGACCTCGCCTGGCGTGAAAAATCTGTCGACGAACGTCTGCGCCACGCGCTCGTGAACGGCATCACCGAGTTCATCGTCGAGGACACCGAAGAGGCGCGCCAGAGCGTTGAGCGGCCATTGCATGTCATCGAAGGCCCGCTCATGGCGGGTATGAGCGTGGTCGGCGATTTATTCGGCGAGGGCAAGATGTTCCTGCCGCAAGTCGTGAAATCCGCGCGCGTCATGAAACAAGCCGTCGCCCATCTCATTCCGTATATGGAAGAAGAAAAAGAGCGCACCGGCATGGCCGGGAAATCCAACGGCAAGATCGTCATGGCGACTGTTAAGGGCGACGTCCACGATATCGGCAAGAACATTGTCGGCGTTGTTCTTCAGTGTAACGGCTATGACATTATCGACCTTGGCGTGATGGCGCCTTGCGAGGCGATCCTGGAGGCCGCGCGCGAGCAAGAGGCTGACATTATCGGCCTGTCCGGACTGATTACGCCGTCCTTGGACGAGATGGTGCGCGTCGCCTCCGAGATGCAGGAAACGGGGCTGGAGCTTCCCTTGCTGATCGGCGGGGCGACGACCTCGCGCACGCATACGGCGGCGCGCATCGAGCCGGCTTATCAGGCGGGTCCGACCATTCACGTCACCGACGCCAGCCGCGCGGTCGGCGTCGTCTCGACACTCCTGAATGAGGGCGAGCGGGCGGATTATCTCGCCGAGGTGCGCGCTGATTATCTCCGTATACGCGAGAGCCGGGCGGCTGCGCGTGAAGCCAAAACGCGCGTCGCCATCGAAGATGCGCGCGCCAAGCGCCTCATACCCGACTGGAATGAATATGTGCCGCCTGCGCCATCATTTCTCGGCGCGCGGCCCGTCGAAATGAGCGTGGCGGCGCTGCGGTCCTATATCGACTGGACGCCGTTTTTCTTCACCTGGGAAATGAAGGGCTCATATCCTTCCATTCTCGAAGACGACAAGCTCGGCGAGGCGGCGCGCTCGCTGTTCGAAGACGCCAACGCCATGCTCGACCGCATGATCGCGGAGAACTGGCTCAGCCCGCGCGGCGTGGTCGGCTTCTGGCCCGCCAATTCGATTGGCGACGACATCACGGTGTGGACGGATGAAAGCAGGGCGGCGGAGCGCGCGCGCCTGTTCACGATCCGCCAGCAAATGGCAAAGGACACTGGAAAGCCCAATGTCGCGCTCGCCGACTTCGTGGCGCCGACGCGCACGGGGCTCGCTGACTATATAGGCGGGTTTTGCGTCACGGCGGGGCTGGACGAGGCGGAAAAAGCCGCCGAGTTCGAAGCCGCCAATAATGACTACGACGCCATTTTGTTCAAGGCGCTGGCCGACCGTCTGGCGGAGGCCTTCGCCGAGGCGCTGCATGCACAAGCGCGCCGCACGCTGTGGGGTTATGTCCCTGATGAGGACTTCGATAATCAGGAGCTCATCAAGGAACTCTATCAGGGCATCCGCCCGGCGCCGGGCTATCCGTCTCAGCCCGACCACACCGAAAAGGAAACATTGTTTGCGCTGCTGAACGCGACCGAGCATAGCGGTGTTTCGTTGACGGAGAGTTTTGCCATGAGCCCAGCGGCGAGCGTCTCGGGGCTCTATTTCTCCAACCCGCAAAGCCATTATTTCGCCGTCGGCCGCATCGGTCGCGACCAGGTGGCGGACTATGCCGAGCGCAAAGGCTGGAGCCTCGAGGAGGGTGAACGCTGGCTCGCTCCCATCCTGGCCTATGATCCCAAGGCGCAAACCGAAGACGCGGCCTGAGCGCAGGTGCGACGCTTCCGTCCCAGAGTGTCAGTGTTGAGGTGAGCCCCCATGCCGCGCCGTTTCGTCACGCTTGATGTGTTCACGGATGAGCCGTTCGGCGGCAATCAGCTCGCGCTGATCCCGGATGCGCGCGGGCTCGACCAGGCGGCGATGCAGGCGATCACGCGTGAGTTCAATTATTCCGAGAGCATCTTCCTGCTGCCGTCGGAAGACGACGCCAATGATCTGCGCGCGCGCATCTTCACGCCGGGCCAGGAGCTTGGCTTTGCCGGTCATCCCAATATCGGCCTCGGCGTCTGGGCGAGCCATCAGACCGAGCTGTTCGGACGCAAGCTCGGCGACCTCTTGCGCGTCGAGGAACAAGCCGGCCTAGTCCCGCTCGCGCTTGACCGCACCGGCGTCCGTCCCGTGGCGACGTTGACGGCGCCGGGCGTGTTTCAAACCGGGGCGGAATTCGAGCCCGCCCGCGCGGCCGCCTGTGCGCATCTTGGTGCGGAGCATATCTGCACAGACCGCCACGCGCCGGTGATGGCGTCCAAGGGCATGCGCTTTCTCGTCAGCGAGCTTGCTTCGCGCGATGCACTGATCGCCGCGCGGCCCAACGCGGACGCCTTCGATCCGCTCGACCGGGACGGCGTGCATGAGGCGCTGTTCTATGTCCGCAACGGCGATGACGTCGAAATGCGCATGTTCGCGTGCTCCCATGGCATTCCGGAGGATGCAGCGACGGGAAGCGCCGCCGGCGTTCTGGTTTCGCTTCTGGCTTCGCTCGAGCCTGGCGATGATTTCGACCTTGAGCTGAATATCTCTCAAGGCGCACAAATGGGTCGGCCGAGCCACATCCGCGCCATGGCGCAAAAGCGCACGGGCGAGGTCGTTGAAACGCGCGTCGCCGGCAGCGCCGTCATTGTGGCGCAGGGCGAACTCCTCGTCTAAGTCCGGGCGCTGATTCTCAGCGTCTGCGATCTCGAAGGTCTGATTGCGCGTCATGCCGGCGCCGCGCGGCTTCGCCAGTCCGCTGCAGATGAGGCCGTTCAGGACAAGGTGAAGCTGGTCGCCGCTGGTCACGAATGAAGTTTCGAGCCGCGCATTGCGCTGCGAACCTTGAATTGTGAAAAGGGCGGCCGTCGCCGGGCGCGCTTCGTCAACCGGATCAAAGCAGGGGATGCGGCGCCGATATGGCTGTCGCGACCGGCCGCGCGCTCTGGACCCGCACGTCGACACAGGCTCTGATCCCGCCGGAACGTCTTTGAGTGAGCGTTAATGATGATAACCGGCGAGCAAAACCGCCTGCAGCGCTTCGTTGATGGTGACGCCTTCACCGTCGTCGTGGCGGTGGTGGTGGTCATCAACGCCATCGTGCTCGGCATGGCGACGGCGCATGATCTGGGCCCCCGCCTGCGCTGGACGATGACCCTGATCGACCGGGCGTGTCTGGCGTTTTTCGTCGTCGAAATGGCGCTGAAGCTCGCCGCGTTCCGGCTTCGCTTCTTCTTCAGCGCCTGGCGCGTGTTCGACCTGTTCGTCGTCGTCGTGTCGCTCATTCCCGCAGCTGGGCCGTTTTCGGTTCTGCGGATTTTGCGCGTCCTGCGCATGTTGCGCATCGTTTCGGTGGTCAAGCCGCTGCGCCGCGTGGTCGAAGCGCTGGTCCGCGCGGTGCCGGGCATCGGCGCCATTCTCAGCCTCTTGGCGATCTTCCTCTATATGGGCGCGGTTCTGTCGACGAATTTGTTCGGCGCGCAGCATGAAGAGCTGTTCGGTTCGCTGGGCGCGTCCGTCATCACGCTGTTTCAGCTGATGTTGTTCGACGGCTGGGCCGGCGAGGTCGTGCGCGTGGTTGAAGAGACCCATCCCTGGGCCTCGCTCTATTTCATCGCTTTCACGGTGTTGACGGGCTTTGCGGTCCTGAACCTGTTCATCGCCGTGATGGTTGATGCGCTGCGCGAAGAACATGACAGGCTGCAGACGGATGAGCTTGAGCGCATCGAGCGCAGCCAGCGCGGACATCAGGTCGAGCTCAACGAACTTGAATCCGCCGTTCGCGAATTATCGACTAAGATTGACGCCCTGATCGAGGCCCAGCCCAAACGCGCGCCCGATGAGGATGCAGAAAAGGAGCGTCTGTGAGCAATCGGTCGGAGCGCCGCCAATGAGCGCGGCCAAGGGCTTCAAAATCGGCGATGTTGATATCCCGCGCGGCGAACGGCGCACAGTGACGCTGCCGGTTTCGACCTTGCCTGACGGCACGCCCATATCTCTTTCCGTGCACGTCGTCGTCGGCAAGAAGCCCGGGCCGACCATGTTCGTATCCGGCGTCGTTCACGGCGATGAAGTCGTGGGCGTGGAGATTGTGCGCCGGCTGTTGCGCGCGCCTGAACTCGAGGAATTGAGCGGCGCGTTGCTATGTGTGCCGATCGTCAACAGCTACGGCTTTCTCGCGCATAGCCGCTATCTGCCGGACCGGCGCGACCTCAATCGCTGTTTCCCCGGTCGCAAGGAAGGCGCGCTCGGCGAGCAGCTGGCGCATTTGTTCCTGACGGAAATCATCGCGCGCTCGGATGTCGGCGTCGACCTGCACTCGGCTTCCAATAATCGCGCCAATCTCCCGCAAATCCGCATCCACACGCTGGAGGATCAGCCGCGCAAGCTTGCCGATGCTTTTTCCGCGCCCGTAATTTTGCACGCCAAGCTGCGAGAAGGCTCCATGCGCGCGGCCGCGCGCGACCTCGGCAAGCTCGTCCTGCTTTACGAGAGCGGCGAGGCGCTGCGCTTCGATGAGACCGGCGTGCGCATCGGCGTGAATGGTTGTCTTGGCGTGATGTCGGCCATGGGCATGATCGACAACGCCCCCGTGGAGCCGGAGGCCGTGCCGGTCGTGTCGCGTTCGAGCACCTGGATCAGGGCGCCTGAGGGCGGGGTGTTCCGTACGCTGACGCCGCTCGGCGCATCCGTGCATAAAGGCGATGTTCTGGGCCTCGTGAGCGATCCGTTCGGCGAGCGCGACCTGGAAGTGGTCACCGAAGAAGGCGGCGTCGTGATCGGGCGCTCGTCCATGCCGGCGGTCAATCGCGGCGATGCGCTGTTTCACATCGCGCGGTTCGAAAAGCCCGCGCGCGCTGAAAAGCGCGTGGCTGAGCTGACCGAGGAAGTGGCCGGCGTTGCGCTTTACGACGAGGACGAAATCACCTGAAGGCCGCGCCTGGCGCTGGCTGCGCCTAATCGGTGCGATCAAAGCTCAACAGCTTGACCAGGCGCGGGCTCGGATTTCCGGCGGCCTCCATGATGGCGAAGTCGCGCCAGATTTCATGCGCGAGCGCTGCGTAAGAAGCCTGGCGCGTTTCGACTTTCTCGGATGTAAGCCCGCTCTCATCGAGCGCCAGATCGGCGCCTACTCCTGATAGGGACGTGTTCAGGAACGGATCGTCCGGCGCCGCCGAACTGACGAGCAGCGCCATTGTGTTGGCGGCGTTCTTCAGCGCTTCGGCCTGCGCGCTGAAGGGCGCGTCGGCATAGTCTTCCGCCATCTCGACGGGCGCCAGCACGGTAGCGCCGAGCGGGTGGTGACCGCTTGCAGCCGCCTTGCCGGCGTTCTCCTGCGCGATCGTCAATGTCATCAATCCGTAGCCGGATGCTTTGTCGTCGACGAATGTCGCGTAATCGCCCATGGGCGGAGACGCGAACAGCTCGACCTGTGCAGCAAGGCGGGCGAGCAGCGCGTGCGTGACGCTCTCCGATATCCCGCCCGGCCCGACATAGAGACGCTCATGCGGCTCGAACGGCGCATCGAAATGTTCTTGCAGGAACATCCCGAGGCGATAGGCGAGTTCTTCCGTCTGCAGACCACGCAATGCCGGCGCGGCCTGGCTGAGCTTGTCGCGAATGGCGGCGGGCGACCATTGGCCTGGCCGCCAGGCGGTGCGCGCAGCAACGATGTCGAGAAAGGCGATAACGGCGGAGGCCTTGCGCGCATTCTCATCGGGGTCGCCATAGCGCGGCTCAAGCGCGGCTAAGAGAACGGGCGCCCAGCTCTCCGCATCAATGCCGCAGGCGGATACGAAATGCAGCGCCTCAGCGCCCGGCGTCGGCCTGCGCGCCGCCGCTTCAGCGCGCGCAAACACGCGCAGATCGAAGGGCAGCTCCGCGCCGATCCGATCCATGAACAATCCGGAATCTTCCGCGCGCGCCAACCACTCAAACGGGTTCTCGCGCAGCCGGCGGAGTTCGTTCTTGCGCGCAGGGTCGGTGAATATGTCCGCATCCGCATGACGCGCGGTAATCGCCGCGCGCAAGGCGTCGAGCGTTGCGTTGACGCCCGCGCCGGGCTTGCTTTCCGCCTCCGAGCGGGCTGCGTCCCAGCGCTCGGACAACGCCGCGCGATCGTTCTCGCCGAGATTGGCGAACAACACGCCTTTGAGCGCTTCGACGGTTGAGAGCGGCTTGCCGCGCGCATTCAGGCTGTTGAACAGGCGGTAGGCGAGTTCGGTTTCGGTGACGGTGACGACATTGAGCAGGCAGCGGCGCAGCACGCCGTTCGCGATCTCGTCGGCCGTTTCGCTGCGATCGGCGCTGTTCACCCAGTCGCGAATGCGCATGAAAGCTTCCGCGATCCGGCGTTGATCGGAATCCCAATCAGGATCGGGCGTGTCCGCGCCGTCCTTGGCGAGCGCGCTGAACACGTCCTGATAGCGGCGCACCGCGAGCGGCAGTTTCAGGCCGCGATCGCCCGACAGCGCCAGCTCGACATCCTTGCGCACGCTGCGATCGCAATTGGGATGCAGCGCGAGCAGCAAAAGCCCCATTGTCACCAGGCGCTGCTGGCCGTCGACGAGATAATTCTCCGCGCCGCGCCGCTCGATGATGGCGGAGCCGAGAAACCAGGGCGCCGGATTGGGCTCGCTCGCCCAGTCGATCGTATAGTCTTCCAGATCCGTCAGGAACTGCGCCAGTTCGCGTTCCGACCAGACATAGCCGCGCTGATAAACGTCCAGCCCATAGCGCTGATTGGCCAGCACCCGCATCACGGGCTGTATCTCTGACTTCAACTGCATTACGCGATCCAGGCTTGCAGGCGATGATTCTCACCCCGCACGTTATCGGCGGTTTGGCTTCACCGCCAATCATTGCGTGAAGGAGCGCGCCTGTGTCGGCTTTCATCACCGCCCTTTTTCGCGAGCAGGCGAAGCTTTGCGACCGTCTCGGCTCGCCCTTCATGGCGGAGCTGATGGCGCGCTGTGCGGACGATATAGAGGCGGGCGGTCCGACGGCGGCGTTCATTGAGGGCCATGCGGACCGTCCGGCTGAAGACGTCTTGACGCTGCGCGTCGCCGGCGCGCTGCACGCAGCTGCTTTGAGCAGACGCGATGAGGCGCTGGCGAGCGCATATGCGTCCATCGCTGACGGGTTGAACATGGACGTCGTCTGGCGCGCTGTGCGTGAGTACCTCGCCAAGATCGAGCCTTGGGCGCGCGCGTTTCTCGACATTCCGCCGCAAACGAATGAAGTCGCGCGCGCCGCCGCTTTGCTTCCCGGTTTCATGGCGGCGGCGGAGGGCGGCGGCGGCAAGCTTCGCTTGATGGAGCTGGGCGCGAGCGCCGGCTTGTTGTTGTGTTGGGACGGGTTTCGCTATGCCGGTCAGGACTGGCGTTGGGGCGAGGGCGAGGGGCCGGAGCTTGCGCCGGACTGGCGCGGCGCGCCGGCCTTGTACGGTGGAGACGCGCGCGCCCTGGAGATAACCGCGCGACGCGGTTGCGACCTCAATCCGCTGGACGCGTCTGATCCCGAACACGCCTTGCGTTTGCGCGCCTTTCTGTGGGCCGATCAGCTCGAACGCCGCAAGCGCCTGGATGCAGCGCTCGGCGTGGCGCGGCGTCTGCGCCCCCAGGTTGAGCGCGCGGGCGCTGCGGACTGGCTGACGCGTGAACTCGCGGGTCCGCTGCCTGAAGGCGCAAGCGTCGTCTACCACTCCGTCGCCTGGATGTATTTTCCAAAGGAGGAACAAGACCGCGCGCGCGACGCCATTTTATCGGCGGGCGCGCGCGCAAGCGCCGACCATAAGCTTTATTGGCTGCAGTTTGAATCCGCCCATCTGCTCGGCGAGGAGGGCGAGGACATGGTCACTGTGCTGAGCGAATGGCCGGGCGGGGAACGCCGCGTGCTTGCGCGCGCCGACGCCCATGGACGCTGCGTCGAATTGCAGGACTGAGTATTATTGCTATTCGGCGGCGGTGGCGGCGTGGATGCTGTCATGCACAATCGACAATGGCAGCGACGTCGTCGACTTCACATTGCGCACCACAATGCGCGACTGCACGTCGGAGACGATTTCCAGCTCCAGCAATTTGGTGCGCAGGAAATGGTCATAGGCGTGCATGTCGGATGTGACGATGCGCAAGACATAGTCGACGGCGCCCGAAACAAAGGCGCACTCGACGACTTCATCCAGGTCAGCCACCGCGCGCTCGAACAAGTCGAGATTGCCGGCGTTCGGCCGCGCCAGCTTGATGGCGGCGTAGACCTCGAATTCGAGACCGACCGCGGACGGTTCAAGCAAGGTGACGCGGCGTTTGATCACGCCGTTTTCTTCCAGGCGTTTGATGCGCCGCCAGCACGGCGATGACGACAATCCGACGACTTCGGCGATTTCCGCGACTGAGAGACTGGCGTTGTCCTGGATCAGGTCCAGGATTTTGGCGTCAATCGGGTCGATCTCGTGCGACAAGACTTCCTCCGCGCATGTCACGTCGGTTTATTCTTTCGGCTCAGATTGCGCGCATCGGGCGGTCATTGCAATATTTTGCGCCAAATCAGCTGCTTTGCGAAACATTCGCGCTCAAATCAGCCAAAAAATGCGCAAAACACCGGTTCCCCGCGAGAAATTTCGCCGCAACCAAGCGTTCAGGGGCATAGCCTCCCGCTGATAATTAATTAATTAGAAGCTGAGCCCCGAAATTGAAAGTTTCGAGGGAACGTGGCAAACGATTTTCCGCAGATCGCGCAAGATATCGCCGCGAGAAATGTTGCAGTGCGAGAGGGGATGACGCTCGTGACCGGTACCGCATTTCACGTGCCTGCGCCGGGACGCCGCCCCGGCGATACGCCCGACTTCTCCAAGATAGAAGTGCCGCGCGCCGGCGAGACGCGCAAACCCGCGGTGGACGCGCCCGCCGGCGAAGTGACGGATCTCGCTTACGGTCTCGTGCGGGTGCTGGACCATAATCATCAGGCCGTCGGCCCGTGGGACCCGCAACTGTCGGATCAAGAGCTCATCAACGGGCTCAAGACGATGGTGCTGACCCGCGAGTTTGACGACCGTATGCTGAAGATGCAGCGCACCAAGCGCTTGTCCTTCTACATGAAGTCGCTGGGCGAAGAAGCCGTCGCCGTCGCCGCCGCGGCAGCGCTCAATGATGACGACATGCTGTTTCCGTCCTACCGCCAGCAAGGCGCCTTGATCGCACGCGGCAAGGATCTGGGCGAGATGATGTGTCACTGCATCTCGAATGCGCGCGACAATCTCAAAGGCCGGCAATTGCCGATCCATTACGCTTCGGCCGAGCACAACTGGTTTTCGGTTTCCGGCAATCTGTGTACGCAGTTTCCGCAGGCTGTCGGCTGGGCGCTGGCGAGTTCGTATAAGCGCTCCAACCGGATCGCGTCGAGCTGGATCGGTGAAGGCTCGAGCGCGGAGGGCGACTTCCACGCCGCCATGACGCTCGCCTCCGTCTATAAGGCGCCGGTCGTGCTAAATCTGGTGAATAACCAGTGGGCGATTTCGATGTTTCAGGGCCTGTCGGGCGGGGAGAGCGCGACCTTCGCCGCCAAGGCCATCGGCTATGGCGTGCCGGGCTTGCGCGTCGACGGCAATGACTTTCTCGCCGTGTACGCAGCAACGCGCTGGGCGGCGGACCGCGCGCGCCGCAAGATCGGGCCGACGCTCCTGGAAATCTACACCTATCGCGGCGAAGCGCATTCGACCTCGGATGATCCTTCGCGCTACCGGCCCAAGGATGAGTGGCGCTCCTGGCCGCTCGGCGATCCGATCGAGCGGTTGAAGAACCACCTCATCGGCCATGGCGCGTGGAGTGCGGACGAACACGAAACCTGGCGCGCGCAATGTGAAGAGCGGGTGGCCACGACGTGGAAAGAGTCCATCGGTCACGGCACGCTCGAAGAAGGCCCACACGCGCCCACGCATACGATGTTTGAAGACGTCTATGCCGAGCAGCCCTGGCATCTGCGCCGCCAGCGCCAAGATCTGGGAGTTTGAGCGATGCCCGCCATGACGATGGTGCAATCGTTGAACGCCGCGATCGATGAAGCGCTCGCCGGCAACGACAAGGTCGTCGCCTTTGGCGAGGATGTCGGCTATTTCGGCGGCGTGTTCGGCGTTACGCGCGGCCTGCAGGAGAAATACGGGCTCGACCGCGTATTCGATGCGCCCATCAATGAGGCCGCCATCGTCGCGATGGGCATGGGCATGGCGGTCAACGGCCTGCGCCCGATCGCGGAAATCCAGTTTGCGGACTATATTTTTCCCGGCTTCGACCAGGTCGTCTCTGAGCTGTCGCGCATCCGCTATCGCTCGGCTGGTCAGTATACCGCGCCGCTCGTCATCCGCACGCCGTGCGGCGGCGGTATTTATGGCGGCCAGACTCATTCGATGAGCCCGGAAGCATTCTTCACGCATATTCCCGGCGTCAAAGTCGCCATGCCGTCCAATCCGTATGACGCCAAGGGCATGTTGCTCGCCGCCGTTGAGGACGACGACCCGGTCATCTTCTTCGAGCCCAAGCGTCTTTATAACGGTCCCTTTGACGGCGACCCGCACAAGCCCGCGACCAGCTGGGCGCGCCATCCGCGCGGCGAAGTGCCAGAGGGCGCTTACACCGTGCCGCTCGGCGTCGGCGAAATCGTGCGTCCGGGGAGCGAAGTGACGGTCGTGGCCTATGGCACGATGGTGCATGTCGCCAACTACGCCGCGGAGAAGACCGGCGTTGATGCTGAAGTCATCGACCTGCGCACGCTCGTGCCCTGGGACGTCGACATGGTGACGGCGTCGGTGAAGAAAACCGGCCGCTGCGTCGTCCTGCATGAAGCGCCGCGCACCTCAGGCTTCGGGGCCGAGCTTGCCGCGCAAATTCAGGAAGATTGCTTTTACTCGCTGGAGGCGCCGGTTCTGCGCGTGACCGGCTGGGATACGCCTTATCCGCATGCGCATGAATGGTCGTATTTCCCCGGTCCCGACCGGGTCGGCCGCGCCTTGAAGCAAGTGATGGAGGGCTGAGCGCCATGGGCGAAATCCGGTTCAAGCTGCCCGATGTCGGCGAAGGCGTGGTCGAGGCCGAAATCGTGGAATGGCGCGTCAAGGCCGGCGATACGGTCAAGGAAGACCAGCCGCTCGTCGACGTGATGACGGACAAGGCGACGGTGGAGCTGCCTTCGCCGGTGGACGGCGTCATCTCGAAAATCGTGGGCGAGCCCGGCGATGTGCTGCCGGTCGGCACCGAAATCGTCTTTATCACGACGGAAGGTGAAGCGCCCGCGCAGGCCGAACTCGAGCCCGTCGTCGAAACCGCAGCTGCCGCAGCGCCGGAGCCCAAGTCGGAACCCGCGCCCGCACCGCAACCGCCGCCCGCGCCAGCGAAGCCCGCCTCAAGCGCCAATGGCGGTTCGCGACCGGCTTCAGCCCCTGCAGCACGCTCTGGCGAAGCGCTGGCCTCGCCTGCGGTGCGACAGCGCGCACGCGACGCCGGCGTCGATCTCGGCGCGGTGCCCGGCACGGGTCCCGCCGGCCGAATCACCCATCAGGACCTGGACGATTTCATCGCGGCGGGCGGGCGCTTGATGGCGCGCGGCTCGGCGGGCGGTTCATCGAGCAAGGCCCCGCGCGACGGCGTGAGCGAGACCAAGCTCATTGGTCTGCGTCGCAAGATTGCGGAGAACATGGCGCAGTCCAAGCGCACGATCCCGCATTTCGCATATGTCGAGGAAGTCGACGTCACGGCGCTTGAGGAATTGCGCCGTCATCTGAACAAGACGAAATCCGAAACCCAGCCCAAGCTCACTTTCTTGCCGTTCCTGGCCCAGGCGCTGGTCAAGGCGCTGCCGGACTTCCCGCAGGCGAACGCGCATTTCGACCCGGAAGCAG
>JAUIEH010000019.1 GCA_030428405.1 Alphaproteobacteria bacterium | reverse complement strand
GAGGACGGCAAAGCCAATGCAGCAATCTGCGCCGTCATCGCAAAGGCGCTCGGAACGTCGAAATCATCCGTGAGCGTCGAACGCGGCGCGACGGCGCGCATCAAGATCATTCACGCTGAAGGCGACGCCGCTCTGATCGCGCGCGCTCGCGCCTTGATGGAGAACCGCTGATGACCGCCATGCGCATTGACGGCAAGGCCATCGCCGCTGACGTGCGGGCGCGCGTCAAAACCGAAGCGGCCGAATTCGCGAAAATCCACGGCGCGCCGCCGGGCCTCGCCGTCGTGTTGGTCGGAGATGATCCGGCCAGCCAGGTCTATGTGCGCAATAAGGGCCGAATGACCGAAGAAGCCGGAATGGCGTCATTTACGCACCGACTGCCCGCGAGCGCTTCCCAGAGCGACGTCGAAAACCTGGTGCGTCAGCTCAATGAGGATGACGCGGTCGACGGCATTCTTGTGCAGCTGCCGCTGCCCGACGGGCTCGACCCCGACGCGGTCATTGCGCTGGTCGATCCGAGCAAGGACGTGGACGGACTGACCGACGTCTCCGCCGGCCGCGTTTTGGCGCAGCGACCGGGCCTGCGCCCGTGCACGCCGGCCGGCTGCGTCGTGCTCGCCAAGCATGTGCTGGGAGACAACCTGTCGGGCAAAAACTGCGTCGTCATCGGTCGCTCCATTCTCGTGGGCAAACCAGCGGCGATGTTGTTCCTCGCTGAGAACTGCACCGTGACGCTCGCGCATTCGCGCACCAGGAACCTCCCCGCACTGGCGCGCACGGCCGACATTCTCGTCGCCGCGGTCGGTCGAGCCGAGATGGTCAAAGGCGACTGGATCAAGCCGGGCGCGTGCGTCATCGATGTCGGCATCAACCGCATCGCTGCGCCAGAAAAAGGCCCCGACGGCACGCGTCTTGTCGGCGACGTCGAATATAACGAAGCCGCCGAGACGGCCGGCGCAATCACGCCGGTTCCCGGCGCTGTCGGACCGATGACGATCGCGATGCTCCTGTCCAACACGCTGGAGGCCGCGAAGGCTCGCCGCGCGGCGCTGGAAGGCGTGAGTTGAGACAAGTCCTGTGACGCTTATCGGCCTTATCCAGCGGCTGCGCAGGCCACGCGCGCTTGAACGCATCGCCTATCTCGCGCTGTCCTATCTCGGCCTGGCTGTGTTCTTCACGCTCGCCATGGCGCCGCGCATCGATGTCGGAGGCGCACCGGGCCTCGACAAAGTTCTACATTTCGGCGGCTTCGCGGTCGTCGCCGGGCTTGCCGGTCTCAGCGTCGTCAGGCCCAGCCGGCTCGCGTTTCACGCGCTGGTATTCGTCCTTGCCGGCGTGATGATCGAGATCGCCCAGCATGTCTTTATCGCGACGCGCACAGGCTCCTGGCTGGATGCGCTCGCGAACACGGCCGGCGTCGCGGCCGGCTTCGCCGCTGCACATATTTTCGTCGCGCGCGACTAGGCCACGATTTCGCGCCAATCCGGGTTAAGCTCCAGGCCTTCGCGTCCGCGCCCTGATGGAGCTTTTCATGATCCTGCTGCGCATTTTCGCGTCCGCCCTTCTGCTCGCCGTGACGGCTGCGGCGAGCCCCGCCTTCGCGAGTTTCGGCGACTGCGCTGATCCTGATTATCTGCACACGTTCGATGAGCGGCTGACGGTCGATGCGCTTGGGTGCACCGAGCTTTTTCGTGGCGAATTCAACACGCGCGCAGGCCCGCGCGAGCTTCGCGTCGTGCAAGGCTTCAGCGCGGACTGGGCCGCTGCGCCCGGATACGCCGATGAAGTGATCGCGGGCGCGCAGGCGAGCATAAATGCGCTGAACCGGCTGAGCGGCTTTGATTCCGATCACATCACCATCTACCTGATCGACGACCTGCCGCCGCGTACGACGACGGGCGACCGGGACTTCTCCAACATTCTCGCAGCCGCTCTGCCGACGCATCCGAATGAATGCACGATCGGCATGTATCTGCTCACGACCGGCGGGACGGACTTCGTCGCGTTCACGCTGGCGCATGAGCTGTTCCACTGCATCCAGTTCGGCACGGCGGGGCGCGAGCGCGTGCTCACCCTGACGCGCGCCGGCGCGCCTGGCGGCGACTGGTGGGTAGAAGGTTCCGCGGAATGGTTCGCGGCTTTCGCCGTGCCGGATTATTCCGGGATCAATGACTGGGTTTCCACGTTTTCATCGAGCGCCACGGAAACCCCGCTCCACGACATGGCCTACGAAGCGCAGGTGTTTTTCTATTGGCTCGCTCAAGAGCGCGGCCCCGACGCCGTCATTTCGATGATGAGCGCGATGGCGACGTCATCAGACGTCGGCGCGCAGCAGGCGGCCATGCGCGGCTTTCTGAGCACGGATGAATGGCTCGACTTCGCCGAAGCGGCGTTTGACGACGCCATCACCGACGTGAACGGCGAATTGCTGGGGCTTTCTCTCGGCGAGGGCGAAGTCACCAGCTGGACCGAGACCGACACGCAGACGCTGACTGCGCAGCCTTTCGTCATCACGACGGGCCGGCTGACATTCGAATGCGGGCGCTGGCGCTCCGACACCAGACGCGGCGCAAGCCTGTTTGAGACGCGCCCGCTGCCCGACGATTCGGAATGGGCGGCGCTGCCAAGCGACATCAACGCCGAAAACTACGAAGAGTCGCAGCGCTACTGGGTAGGCATGGCGACCGATCCCGGCGAGACCGAGATTGAGATCCACGCCGAGATTCAGGCGGCCTGCGAGCCTTGCGCGGGCGTTGAGGAAATCGATTCCTGCCTCGTCGGCTCCTGGCGCATGTCGGGCGGCGGACCGGTCGAATGGATGCGCGCGCATCTGCCGCCCGGCGTCTCGATCCCATCCTTCAACGACTCCGACGGCGTCGTCACCTATCGCGCCGACGGCTCATATTTCACCGCGCCATATAGCTTCACGATGACGATGCTCGCCGAAGGTCATGACGGCGTGACGCGTGCGGATGGCGGCGGCGCGGTCGCCTCCGCCGGCACGTGGTCGGCCGAAGGCGGCGAGCTTCATCAGTGCACGGCAGCACAAAGCATGGAAGGCTCAGTCACTGTGACGCCGCCGCGCGGACCGTCGGGAACGATGCCGGTTACAGTGCCCGGCGGCGGACCGGTGACGTGGAGCTATAGCTGCAGCCGCATGTCCATGCAGACGACGATGAACTTCCCGCAAGGCCCGATGAACACGCAGTTTGAACGCATCAGCGAGCCGCCGCCGGAATGAGACGCGCTACATGCCGGGCACGCGCTCAATCGCTGCGGCGTCCAGGTCTTTTATCGAGGCGCGTCCGACGAGCGCCATGTCGCGTTCGATTTGTTCACGGAAGAGCTGCAGCACGCGCGCAACGCCCGCCTCGCCGCCGGCCGCCAATCCGTAGAGATAAGGCCGACCGACCGAGCACGCCGTCGCGCCCAGTGCGAGCGCTTTGAGGACATGGCCGCCGCGGCGCACGCCGCCATCGACGATCAACTCCAGCGCATCGCCGATGGCGTCGCGCATGGGAGCCACTCTGTCTACGGGCGCAGGCGCGCCGTCGAGCTGCCGTCCGCCATGATTGGAGATCATGATCGCGCTCGCGCCAATGCTGACGGCGCGCTTGGCGTCGTCCACGTCCATGAGGCCCTTGATGGCGAACGGTCCGCCCCATTCCCGCGCCAGCCATTCCGCGTCATCCCAGGTCAGCGAGCGGTCGAACTGCGAATTCACATAGGCCATCAGGCCCATGGCGCCTTCTTCGGAAAGCGCGCCCTGACGGTGGGCGACATTGGCGATTTCGAAATTTGAATCGCGCAGGTAATGCCACGCCCAGCCGGGATGAGCCGCAAAGCTCGCGAGGCTTTCCAGCGACCATTGCGGCGGCATGGTCATGCCGAAGCGCAGATCACGCTCGCGATTGCCGGCGATGGGCGTGTCCACGGTCAGGCACATCGCAGTGTAGCCGGCGGCCTTGCAGCGCGCGACGAACTCTTTCGTCAGTTCACGGTCTTTGAAGATATAGACCTGATACATTTTCGAGCCCGGCGCGGCCGCAGCGACATCTTCGATCGTCGTCGTGGCGATGGTCGAGAGCGAATACATCACGCCGGCCTTGGACGCTGCGCGCGCGACCGCGGGCTCCTTGTCGTGGTGGAACAGGCGCGACATGCCGGTGGGCGATAAAAACACCGGCATCGACATTTCCGCGCCGAGCACTTTGGTCGAAAGGTCGATCTTGGAGATGTCGTTCAGCGCGCGCGGGATGAGCTGATAGCCGGAAAACGCGACCGTGTTGCGCGTCAGCGTCCACTCATCATCCGCGCCGCCGTCAATGTAGTGGAACAAGGGCGCCGGCAGAGCGCTCTTGGCGCGCGCGCGAAAATCCGCCGTCGTGAAGCACTTCGAAATCGACATCGCGCCATCCCCCCGCGCCGCATCGTGGCGCTGCCTGCTCCCATCATTTCCGAATTCGCCCGCCGCGACAGCCCCTGCGCCTTGCGGCGCCTTGTTCCAGAAACCATGCGCCAGCGCATTTACGCGCTGTTAAATATCTGCGGACATAACAAGAACATATAAGAAACACCGACGAGCTAATCGGAGAAAGAGAAAATGACGGAATGGAAGCCCATCGACACCGCCCAGCGTGACCGCGACATCCTTGTCCTGTTCGAGCTGACCGGCGCAAACGCCGGCCGCTACGCCGCCAAGGCCTGCCGCTTCGAGCCCCATACCGGGTTCTACGCGCCCTGCGATAAGTCCGCGCCCGAGTTGCATCCCCGCGGCTGGGTCGAAATCCCGCCCATCCCTGACCTTGACCGGGTCAAGGCGGCGATCGCCGAGCGTCAGGCGCGTCTCGCCGCTGAAGCCATCCGCGTCCGCCCGCGCGAGTTTGCGCGTGTGGAGTGCGCCGAGGCGCCGCCCGCCTCGTTCGGCATCCCGCCGGCGATTGATCTGCGTGAAGTTGAGTTCTGCTCGGCCGGCTAGCGCCCGCCCCGCTAGCCGCTGAGCTCAAGGCCGGCCCCGCACCGCCGCGCGGGGCCGGCCGTTTGTGTTCTTGCTCGAATGATGGCGCGACACGATTGCACGAATTAAACGATATGTGTCTGGCGTCTCGAATCTTGTGTCAGAGCTCCAACGAATGCACGATGCGCAAAGCTGCCAGATCGCATAACAACGACCATCAACAAAAGAATTCCAGGCACAGGCCGTTTATCCACACCGACAGCAACAAATGGTAATGTCTCTCTGTACGCTATTCGAATAATTCGAACGACCGCTACTTGGTGAACAATTCAAAATGATAAAATGGTATTTTAGTTTGATAGAGGCATTCGGAGTTTATGCTGCTGCTGCAATGATATTATTCTTTGTATTGTTATTTTCGCCGTTTTTTCAGTCTGCGCCGACCGTCGCATTAGTCTCCGTTTTCGTTTTTGGATTTGTGGCAATCTTCTTTCTCGCGCTGCTTCGTTGGGGAACACGCAGACACAAACGCGGTCGCGCGCCTCGCGCTCAGACAAGTTCTCATTCGAATAAGTCGACAGAGGGCTGAGCAAACACGCTACGAAGCGGCAATCGACGTCCGAACTTCTCGCTGGCCGAAATTGCATCCATACGTTTTTCGCAACGCTGCTCTCATCTCTCTGCTAATTCGATCGATGCGGCCTGCGCCGCATAGCGCCGCTCGGCGGCGCCGAGGACCTGGCCTAAAAAGTCCGAGTACCGACGACCAGCCATTTCGGTCATCAGGTTCATCTTGCCGTCCCAGCACCAGCCTGGGTTCGGATTGACCTCAAGAAGCTTGATCTGGCCGTCGGCGTCCGCGCGGAAGTCGAAACGCGCATAATCGCGACACTCCAGACGCTCGAACAAGGTCATCGACCAGCTGATCAGCGCGCGCCGCGTTTCATCGTCCAGCTCGGCCTCGCGATAGGCGATGCCGGTCCAGTACGGCGAATCCGGCTCCCATTTGGACTCATACCCCAGAATTTTCGGCAGACCCTCGTCGAGACCTGAATAGTCGACTTCGAGGATCGGCAGCGCCACCAGCTCGGCGCCCGGATTGCCCACTAGGCCGACCGTGTATTCCGCGCCCGTCAGGAACTCCTGAATGAGGATCGGACGGCCCGGCAGAAGCTTTCGCAGCTCGGCCACGCGCGCGACCATCTGGTTGGGCGTTGAGACGACGGCGTCCTTGGTGATGCCGAGCGAGCTGTCGCCCATGGCCGGCTTGACGAGCGCTGGAAACACGCTTGGCAGAGTGGCGCTGTGGTCATCGGCGTCCGTATACGTCTCAAGCGGCGTCGGAACGTCGAACGCGGCCGCGATCGCGCGCACCAGCGCCTTGTTGTAGCACAAGCCCAATGCGGTCGGGCCCGCGCCCGTATAGGGCGTGCCCAGCATCTCCATGACGGCGGGCACGTGCAGCTCGCGAAGGGCGTCATTCTGATAGCCCTCATCACACAGATTAAGCACCAGCGAAGCATCGAGCTTGCGCAGATCGTCGAGCAGCGTGGCGTGATCGTCGAGATAGACGAAGCGATAGCGCTCAAGCTCGCTCAGTGCGGATTTCAGCTTTTCGATCGTTGCAAAGTCTTCTTCGTTGAACTGGCCGCCGCGCTTGACCTCGTCGGGCATGCGCGGATCGCCGAGAATTACCGCGACGGTGACCTTCTCGCCGGTTTCCGCCTTGCGCTTCTTCTTGGCCGGCGCGCGCGCCGTGACGAAGAGGCGCTGGCTCATCAGGCCGAGGTCCTCGCCCCGGCTGGAGGCGGTTTCCATCGCGGGCTGGACTTCGATTTCATCGAAGCCGGCGCGTTCAAGGAGCGCGCCCAGCCGCTCAGCGTCGTAAAGGCGTTCGGCGTAGAACTGGTCGACGATGACGCCGCGATCGGCATGCACGACCACTTCGCGCGAAATCAGCCGGTCGCGGTCGGATGAGAGGCCGCGCTCGCGGCACACGAAATGATCCGCATCGATCCATTCCCAACTGCGCGGCTCGAAATGGTCGCGCATCCAGGCGCCGTCGGAGACGTCCAGCGCGAAGCGGCCGCGCGATTTAAGCACGCGCTTGACCGCCGTGAGCACGCCAAGATCGTCTTCCTCGCGATCGAAATAGCCGAAGGAATTGCCGATGGAATAGGCGACGTCGAAGCGGCTCTCGCCGAGCGCGATTTTGCGCGCATCGCCTTCGTGAAACTGAACGTCGAGCTTGGCGTCGCGCGCGCGCCGGCGCGCCAGCCGGATGAGGTAGCGCGAGCGGTCGATGCCCGCGACATGGCGGTGACCGCGCCGGGCGAGTTCGAGCGCATGACGTCCCTGCCCGCAGCACACATCCAGGATCGCATCCTCGCGCGCCGGTTCGAGCGCGGCGACGACGCGGTCGACATCCGCGGCGGTGGCCTCGGCGTTCTCGTACACGTCTCCGTCCGTCTTCAGATAAACGGCGTCGAACAGCGACTTCCACCACTCCTCAGGAAGGTGGCGTTCGAGATCAGGCACAGGACCGAGCGTCCGGTGAGGATTTGCCGTCCGTTGCGGGCGGCGGTTGGATGACGGCATCAGCGTCTCTCCGCAGGGCGACATGCGCGGCTCAAGGCGCAGGGGTCGGCACAGTCGTGGATGTCAGGAACGTTCAGGGGGCGTGCGACAGCCGCACGCGACGCAATCAGAGCGGCGCGCATATTCGCGCTTTCCGCCTCATGTCAGGGCCGACGCCTTCGGTCGGCCTCGGCGCCTCTATCGTCCGAGTTGTCGATGAGAAAGGTGGTGCCGCCTGCGTGACTCGAACACGCGACCCCCGCATTACGAATTCTAGGCATGCGATCCGTCCTGTCAGGCGATCCGCCCCCAAGTCTTAACAGACTCTTGACGGCGTTAACGAATAGGCGCACTTGAACGCTCATCGACGCGCACGCGACCCACATGGAATGTCGTTTGACGCGGTGTGCAGGTGATAGGCAGGCGGCGGGCGCGGCGTGAAGGTCAATATCTCTGAGCGGTTCGTCCGGGCGCTGAGCGTCGAGAAGCGCTGCACCTTTTGGGACGATAAGCTGGCCGGCTTCGGCGTGCGCAAGTCGCCCAACGGCGCTGCGACGTTCATTTTTCGCGCGCGGATCAAGCGTGTGGTTCGCGAGGCCGTGATCGGCACTTATCCCGCCTTCAGCGCGGCTGCGGCGCGTGAGGAGGCCAAGGCGCTGCGACGGAGCGCGGAGCGCGGTGATGACTTCTCTCGGCCGCGCGCCGCGCGCGGCGCCCTCTCCTTCGGCGATGCGGTCGCGCTCTATTTCGACACCGCCGTACCGCTCAAAAAGCGGAACCGCTACGCGCGCGAGACGCGCATGGCGATCGAAAAAAACTGCGCGCGGATCCTGAAGCGCCCGCTCGACTCCGTCACCGAGGATGATATTCGCGAGGCGCTCGCCGCGATCGTGAAGCGCGGCGCGCCGCACATGGCGACAAATGTTCACGCGATGCTCGGCCCTGTGTTCGAGTGGTTCGTCACCGAGCGGCTAATCGCGGAGAACCCTGTCCGCCGCGTCGCGCCGCCCGCTGAGCGTCAGCGCCGGCGCCGCCGGCCTGATGACGCAGAGCTGGGATATATATGGCGGGCGACCTTCGCGCTAGAGCCGCCTTGGCAGGCGTTTGCACAGACGCTCGTGCTCACCGGGCAGCGCATCAGCTCGGTCGCTCAGATGGAGGCCGACCACCTCGCCAATCTCGGCGGCGCTCAGCCTGAGTGGCGCCAGCCCGGCGAGTCCATGAAAATGGACGAGGAGTGGATCACGCCGCTCGCGCCGGCGCTGGTCGATGTGCTGGTCGGTGAGATGGCGCGGCGGCGCGCGGAAATCGAGGCTTGCGAAAGCGATGAGCGCCGGGCCGTGCTCGTGTCGGTCCCGTTCGTGTTTTGGGGCGGCCGCATCGGCCGCAACGGCTCTCCGCGGCCGATGAGCGGGCTGTCGAAGTTTCGCACCGCGTGGCGCAACGCGGCCGACGCGCTGCGGGCGAAGGACGGGCTCCCTCCCCTTAAGCACTGGCAACCGCACGACCTGCGGCGTGCGTTGTCGTCAACGCTCGGCCGCAACGGCGTGCCGCTGCACATCGCTGAGCTGATCCTGGACCACCGCTCGCGTGAGATATCCGGCGTCGCGGCCGTCTATCAGCTTTACCAGTTTCTCTCTGAGCGCCGCGCGGCGCTCAATCAATGGGCCGAGCACGTCGTATCGCTCGGCGAGCCTGCGACCGCCCCTCAGCGCGCGGCCGTCAAACAGGAGGCGTCATGACCGCCCAGCCCGACACCCTGCCCCAGCGGCCCGCGCAAACGCCGGCAGCGCGCGTTCGCGTCAGCGAGGACGTCGACCTCGCCCGCTATGACGACGGCACGGCGAGCGTCATTCTCTACGAGGACGCAGCGGACGGGGCCTATGACGGATATCCGTCGAGGCCGCTGACCGCTGACCAGCTCGACGCGCTGGCTAAGAGCGCGGCGCGCATGGCGCGCGAGCTGCGCGGGTGCAGAACGCTCTGAGCTGAGCTGCCCGGCGCGGCTGCGACCTATCTCCGGATGCGTTGAGACCGCTGCGCTATAGCTCGCGACCAGGCGCTCGCGCCGTTCGCGCGCCACGCGAAGGTTCGAAGCCTAGCTCGCGCGGCTATTGCATCAGCGCGGGCAAGCTCCCAAGTCCATCGGCCAGCTGACTGATAGGAGCGAGCGATGGCGAAACTGGTGGAATTTACATGCAGCGGCAGCATCCCGACCTGGGTGAACCCCGAGCATGTTGCGAAGGTCCTGCCCAGCAACGAGCGCGCGATTATCTACCTTGCAGGGGAAGTCGGAAGCGTGCTCGTCGACCAAGACGTCGCTGAGACCGTTCGACGGCTGACCGCCTAGTCGCAGACGGCGGCGACCTGTCCGTACAGGACCCAGTAGTCCGTCAGAAAGCGCGCCGTCACCGGCGCGTCGAAGCGCTCGACCTCATCGGCGAGCGCGCTTTGGTCTTCGTCCGTGTAGACCGCCAGAGGCGGGCAGACCGGCTCAGCGGTCACGTGCGCCGAACCCCCGTGTGCGCAGGCCGCTAACAAGGTCACTGACGCTGCGAGGACGGTCATTCGCGACTTGCGCATAGGTGCGCTCCCTTGCTCTTGCGCGGGCTTCGGTCTCGGCGCGGCGCTCAGCCTCTGCGGCGCGCTCGGCCATGCGGCGGGCCTCGGCCTTCATCGCGCGCCCGCGTGCATAGAGGCTTAGGGCGACGAGCGCCGCGCCAAGAGCGAGCCACAGCCGCGCCGGCAAGCGGCGCGCAATGGCGAAGAGTGATGAGAGGATGAGGCCGGACACTAGGTCCCGACCTTCTCGCTAGTCCCTTCCCAGACGAACTCGCCGCGTTCGCCGACCGGGAAGTGGGCGCCGCAGCGCGCGCAAAATGCCGTTCTGTAGAAGCCTGGCCGGATACTGTAGATATCCGCTATCGGCGCGCCCAACGTGGTGACACTGCTACACTTCTCGTGCACGTAGCGGTAGCGCAACGGGCGAGCGGAACCTTTTTTGCGCCCGTTCGCCCGCAATTCGCAGTGTTCTGGCGTGACCGGGGGCCCATCGGCGAGCGTAACTTTCGGGTTTTCTGTCACGCATAACCCTCCGTCCACCGGCGCTCGCGCTCGTTGTTCACGCGGCCGAACTTCCAGAGCGAGACGGCGATGGCGCCGACGCCGACCGCGCCCAGCGCCCAACCGGGCAGAGGCTGGCCGAATATCTGCTCGGTCGTCTCCTGCACGGTCTGCGCGATGACGGCGGCGCCGGCGAGGAGCGCCGCGAGCCCGCCCTGCGTGGCGTCCCGGCGCGTGGTTGAGTCGCGCATGTCCGCACGACGCTCCGTGGGCGGCGCTTCGACGGGAGCAGCGCGCTCCTCGCGCGGCAGAGTCGCGTCGCTGAAATCCCCGTCATATGGCGTGAAATCATACAGCCCTTCGAGGAACAGAAGTCGCTCGACCGCGCGGCGGTTCACCAGCCCGTCGAGAACGCGACCACCGGAGCGCCGCCATTTCGGGAACTCATCGGCGGCGGCTTCGTATTCGCGTCGATTGAGCAGCGCGACCAGCGTCGAATTGGAGAAGCCCTGACGTGCGCGAGAGCCTTCGCCGATATTGAACGCCAGCGAGACGCAGGCGTCGAACTGATACGACGTCAACGGAACATGCACGCTGTCGCGCACACAGCGTTCGAAGCGCGCGATATCGTGCATGAGAAGAAGGATGGACGCTTCCGCGGAAATTTCATCGCCGACCGCGACCACTTCGCCCAGCTCTGGATGCATCTCCCGCACAATGTCCGGATAGGCTCCGGTGTGTCCGCGGCCGATGGTGGGCGTTCCTGTGGCGTCCGGATACCCGACAAGCTCGTCGCCTTCGAGAGTCCCAATGAGCCGGAGGCCAGCCGGGGTGGTCGTTTGCAGGAATTCGCCGGAGGCGTCCTGCACGAGTCGGATGGGAGATGAAGCGTCCATAAAGCGCGCTTCGAGCCGACACATTTAATGAGGGATTAACGGCCGAGCGCGCCGCGTCCGATATGGCGGAGGCAAGGCATCAGCGCGGCATGATGCGCAAGGCGAAGCGCCAGCTCAGCGTCATCGCCCACCGCGCGCGCGCCGATTTCATGGGTGGGCCTTGCATAGACCGGCGCCTCATCGGCGTTGAGCGCGTAGCGCTCGCCGTCCAGCTCCAGATAGCTGACCAGCGCGCCATCGGGCTGCTCGATGCAGCCGAGCTGGCCGCGCCCGGCGCCGACTAGATGCCCGGCCGGCGTGCGCTCAGCGACAGCGGTCTGATAATGCGCGCGCTGCGGCTCGTCCGCGCAGGCGGCGAGCGTGAGAAAGGCGAAGGCGGCGGCGTATCTCAAACGGGCGCCCGCACATAAACCATCGCATCGTGAGCGTCGTCGTGTAACGCGGTCGGGCAAACCGAAACCGTGTCGACACAACGAAAATTGCTCATGTAGAACTGGACGAACTTTTGGGCCTGTTCGGAAGATGAAAAGACACTCAGCACCCGTGCGTCCTGACCGTCGTCGGCGTGACGAGTCACCACCCAAACAAGCTTTCTATTCATCGCGGTCGGCTCGCTCATGCCGCTTCATCGCCTGCGCCGGGCGATGACGTCAAGATTGTGGGTGGCGGGCCTAGGTCCTCATTTATTCCCCGGCTGGGAGGACTCCACGCGACGCTTTCGCGTTTCGCTTTCGCTCGTCAGGCGCTAACGCCGGGCCAGATGTCGCCAATGTCAGCCCGCCTGGGCGACCAGCGCGTCATTCGCATAAACGCGACGCCCAGGTTTTTCAACGCCCGGCGGCCGCTATCTTCGCGGCGGCGCGTGCGCCGGCGGCGACGACATCGCCTGAACGGGTCTCGAGCCGGCGCAACGCGGCGAGCGCCTGGTCGCGCTCACGCTCTGCGTTGCGCGCGATGCGCTCCGCCTCGTGCAGCCGGCCGCGCAGATCCTCCACGGCGGTCTCCAGCTCTTTGGCGTAGGCGGGCGAATAGCTGTCGTGCGCGGCCACCTATTCCAGCTCCGTTCGCAAGCGGGCGATGTCTGCGGTGAGCGCATCCAAGCGCGCCTCCGCTTCCGGCCGCTGGAAGCGATCGGTCGTTCGCGTCTCAATCTCGCGGCGCAAGTCCGTGATGCGGCGTTCTAGGCGAGTGTCCGCCGCCGCGAAGAGCAGGAGCATGTCCTCGCGATCCTCTGCGCGGGTTTCTTTCAGCGAGGCCACGCGCTCCTCCAGCGCGCCCCACTCCCGCGCCTCTGCGAGCCGAGCGGCATTGACGGAGGCGACGTCGGTTTGAAGGCGGTCTATATCGCGCCAGACCGGCCAGAACGTCAGTGTTCCAATGGTTATCAGAACGCCGACGGCCGCGATGGCGAGGCCGAGTATCGGCCCGATGCGGACCTTTAGACCGTCGACGACCTTGTCGAGCGACAGCTTCAGGCTGGTTACGGACTCGACGATGCCGTGGACCTCAGCGCGCAGACCGGTCAGCGTGTTCTCGACCTTCGCCAGCCGTCGCGGGAAGTCCTGTGCCGCCAAATCATCCGTCATGACCAGCCCTCCTCTACGTCGTACGCCTCGGCCGCCGCGATGTCTGAAAGCGCATCAAATTCCGCTTTCTTAACGGCCTCGGCGACCTGGATGTCGTAGACCGCCGCCTCGACGAACTCGGCGATCGCCTTAGTCGTCACTTCGTCCTCGGTCAGCGTGATTGACTTCATTTCCTTTCGTGTGATGACGATTGCGGCCATCATCAGCTGCTCGCGACGGCGACGCGGATTGGCCTCGCCATCATCGGTGATGGCGTCAACGCGACGGCTCGCCTCGTGATAGGCGGCGCTGCGCAACTCCGATTTGGCGGTGGCAAGGTCGGGCCAGCGCTGATAAGGCGCAATCGTGAGCGGCGCGACGCCAAGCTCGGCGTCGCCCTGCGTGATGAGCCGATAATCCGCATTCGCAGCATCAGCGGGGACCGAGACCGTCGCGCCATCCGCGCGCGCGGCGATGAGGCTTGTCTGCTCGGCGTTAGCCCATCGGGCGGTTGTGAAGGTCATCGTCAAAACTCCGCGCTCAATGTGATTTTAGCCGTCGCATCATTGTTCGCGGCAAAATTGTAAAATGTGCCCGCCGACGCTGCACCGCCGGCACTGAACACCAAGCGCCCGCGCGCCGCCGTCGCTTGGTCTAACGAAACACTGCCAGAAGCGATTGCGATCGTCGTCGAGCCTGTGTAAAGCACAAAGTTGCCTGAGGCCGCCAGCGTCGGCGTGGCGCGCTTTTCCACAAACGCCAGCGGCCCGCCGACCGTCGACGCACTGAGCGCGTTGCCAACGGTGAATACGTAGTATGGCGCGCCGCCGAGCACTTCAAAATAACGCTGACACGCCGCCAGTTCGAGCGCATACGGACGCCGTTCAAAGGGTGTTGCTGCCGAACCCAGCTCAATCTGGATACGGGCGATATCGATGGACGGGTCCGTCAGCGCTGAATAGCAGTCGAAATAGACCTGCAGATGATTGCCTGCGCCGATGGTCTTGCCACTGATGGAGGCGAGCGAAACCGTGCGCGTGAATTTCTGCCATGACGTGGTCAGCGCGAAAGTCGCGCTCGGCGTCCACACGGTTGAGGAACCGCCCGAGCCGAAACGCTGCGCGAGATAGCTGCGCATGTTCAGCGCCGTTGACGCCTTCGCCCAAAATGAGAGCGTCACCTCTTCGCCCGCGAATGTGCGCACGTTCTCAATCGCGGCGCCGATGGCGGAGGAGCCGGCGACCGTCGTGCCGGTCAAAGCCCAGCGCATGAAATATTCGGGCTCGCCATTGCCCGCGCCAAGCGGCGCGCCCGGCGCGAATGATTGGCGCGAGAATGCATGCGCCACGCCGCCGGTCGCCGAGACCTTCCACATGTCGGGCCGGTCGCTCGCGCCGCGTTGCCAGATGCTGAAGTCGCCGTTCAGGAGCACATTGCGCTCGCCCGCGAGCGCGCCGCCATTGATGGAGCCCACTTCAAGCGCGTCGGCCTCAACGGAGCTGACACCGGTGATGGTGTCCACCTCAAGCGAGCTGACACCGGTGATGGTGTCCACCTCAAGCGAGCTGACACCGGTGATGGTGTCCACCTCAAGCGAGGTAAGACCGGTGATGGTGTCCACCTCAAGCGAGGTGAGACCGGTAACCTCTCCGTCTTCGAATACAATCGATGTGACGCCAGCCAGCGCTCCAACGTTGGATGTATCAAAGCCGGCGTAGAGCGCCTTACCGGAAGCAAATGCGCGCGCAGCGACTTCATCGGAAACGCCGCGAACGCTTTCGCCTTGGGCGTAGACCTCTTCTGTCACCGAGTCCGTGTACGAACCAGGCCCCCTGAACCACATATCACGCGGCATCGTCGCCATCCTTCTTTTTTGAGACTATCCAGCCGCGCCCCGCCCGCGTTACGGCCAGCGTTAAATCGTTGTCGTCTCGGCCGATTGGGCCGACCACCTTTTCGCCCTCGCCGGCCTGCGCCCATGCCTCACGCAACGCGCAATCTACGACGCGGAGTATTTCGCCGGTCGCGTCGTTGATGACCGCCCAACGATGGCGCCGCCCCTCGATGTTATCGGCGCTTTGTGACGCTGGAGTCGCCACCCGCGCCTTGCGTCGCCTTCGCAAACCGAGCGCGCGGTCGAGATCCGTCTCGTCGCGGCCTGTCAGCCTATTCATCTGCGCACCCTCCTCAATATCAGTGAACGGTTGAATGCCAGCAGCGTAGCGACCGGGCGGAAAATGTACGCATAAA